>JAEUNV010000035.1 GCA_016790385.1 Zoogloea sp. | reverse complement strand
GCGCCGCAGCGGGTGCCCGGGCCGATCGCGGCATTTGCACCAGGCCCCGGCCGCTGTCAGGCGCCAAAAGGATGGGCGTAGTCGACGGTGAGGGGCGCGTGATCGCTGAAACGCTCGTCCTTGTACACCGTGGCGGTATGGGCCAGGGCGCCCACACCGGGCGTGGCGAGCTGGTAGTCGAGGCGCCAGCCCACGTTCTTGGCCCAGGCCTGACCGCGGTTTGACCACCACGTGTAGCAGGCATCGGTCGCATCCGGGTGAAGGCTGCGGTAGGTGTCCACCCAGCCCTGCTCGGCCAGCAGGCGGCCAAACCAGGCCCGCTCTTCGGGCAGGAATCCGGAGTTTTTCTGATTCGAACGCCAGTTCTTGAGATCAATGGCCTGATGGGCGATATTCCAGTCGCCGCAAATGATCACCTCACGGCCGCTCTCGCGCAGCGCGGCCATGTGCGGCAGGAAGAGATCCATGAAGCGGAACTTTGCTGCCTGGCGCTCCTCGGAGCTGGAACCGGAAGGGAGGTAGAGCGATACAACCGACAGAGACCCGAAATCGAGCTGAAGATAACGGCCTTCGGCGTCAAACTCCTCATTTCCCAAGCCTTCGATGACGCGATCAGGGGGGCGACGGCAGTAAATTCCCACCCCGCTGTAGCCCTTCTTCACCGCACAATGGAAGTATCCGGTGTATACACCGGGCTTACGCATCTCCGGTGAAAGATCATCGATCTGGGCCTTCAACTCCTGGACGCACACTACATCGGCATCCTGCTTGTTGAGCCAGTTGAGGAAACCCTTCACGTTTGCGGAACGGATGCCGTTGAGGTTGGCGGAAACGACGCGTAACATTTTAAGAAATATGGTCCGATTTTTTGGCTGGGAGCATCGTGGATTTTAGCCGTGATTTCATTGCCCTCTCCTGCGAAAAGGGGGTTTTGAGGTTTGGGGAGTTCGTGACCAAGGCAGGTCGCCTGTCCCCCTACTTCTTCAATGCGGGCCTCTTCAACGACGGCGCGTCCTTTGGTGCGCTCTGCGATTTCTACGCCCGCACCCTGCTGTCAGCGAGCCTGCCCTGCGACATGCTCTTCGGGCCCGCCTACAAGGGGATTCCTCTGGTGGCCGGCACGGCCATGCGCCTCGCCGAGCACGGGCACAATCTGCCTTTCTGCTTCAACCGCAAGGAAGCCAAGGACCACGGCGAGGGCGGCACCCTGGTCGGTGCGCCGCTTCAAGGTCGCGTGGCCATCCTTGATGATGTGATTTCCGCCGGAACATCAGTGCGCGAATCCGTCGAGATCATCCGCGCCCATGGTGCCACGCCGTCGGCCGTCGTCATCGCCCTCGACCGCATGGAACGGGGCACGGGCAGCCTGTCGGCCGTTCAGGAGGTGCGTGACGCCTACGGCATTCCCGTACTGGCGGTGGCGAGCCTGAAGGATCTGATCGGCTATCTGGCCGACAGCCCCGCCCTCAAGGCAAACCTTGATGCCGTCCAGCGTTACCGTGAAACCTATGGTGTGAGCGGAGACACATAGCCCCATGCGACGCCTGGCATTTGTCTCCCTCCTGCTTGCCGTACCCCTCGCCCATGCCCAGTCGGCTTCCAAGGGGACGGTGTATTGCTGCACCGACAACGGGCACCAGGTGTGCGGCGACGTGCTGCCGCCCCAGTGCTTCGGCAAGAGTTACCGGGAGATGAGCCCCCAGGGCACGGTGCGACGCACAGTCGAGGCGCCCCTCACCCCCGAGCAATTGGCCAAGCGTGAAGCCGAGGAACGTGCCCGGCGCGCCGAGATGACCCGCCAGCGCGCCGAGATGCGGCGCAACCAGTCCCTGCTCGAAACCTACTCCAGCGTGGCCGATATCGACAGCCGGCGCGACCGGGCCATCGAGAGCGTCGAGTTGGAGCTTCGCCAGGCCGAAGCCCGCCATGCCCAGCTGATCAAGAAACGCAGCGGGCTGTTGCGTGAAGCCGAGTTCTTCCAGAAGCGCGCCATGCCGCCCGCCCTGGCGGCATCCCTGCGCGAATCCGACGGCGAGCTCGCGGCCCAGAACTCGATCATGGAAGCCAAGCGACGCGATATCGAGGCCATCCGCAATCGCTTCGAGCAGGATCGCAGCCGCTACATCGCGCTCACCGAACCCCGCCCATTCCCGCGCTGACGCCCGCCCTCCAGGCCGCGCGTTGTGCTATCCCTGTTGCACTACGGTGACATTCGCCTTCCTGGCGCGGGCGGTCGCATGGCACAGCAAGACACGACATTCCCCAAATGGGTCGAAAAGTCCGCCAATCCTATTGGCATTCAATTTTGACAATTGGATAAGCGCGATGAAATGCAGTGTGAAAACAAGCGTGTCGGCAAGCCCATTCCGGCCTGGGGGGGGCGACAGGGTTAATGGCTCCCCAATTTGAGCGTGATAAACTTTACGGAATGCGGAGACTTCACGGCGGCCTTGAAAAAACGGCGGCTGAAGCGTAAGTAGTCTCTTTAATGATCCCTGCCCCGTTGGCAGGCAATTTTGAATCATGCTCAGATACCAGATCGTTCCCGTCACCCCCTTTGAACAAAACTGTTCGATCCTGTGGTGCGACCAGACCCGAAAGGCCGCGGTGGTTGACCCGGGTGGCAACCCGGAACGGATCCTCAAGGCGGCGGAATCCCTCGGCGTGCAGATCAGCCTGATCCTGCTGACCCATGGCCACATCGATCATGCGGGCGGTACGGCGGGCCTTGCCCGACAGCTGGGCGTTCCTGTCGAGGGGCCGGAGCGGGGCGATGCGTTCTGGATTGACGATCTGCCCAAGCAGAGCAAGATGTTTGGCTTTCCGCATGTCGAAGCCTTCACGCCGGATCGCTGGCTGTCGGACGGCGACACGGTTAACGTGGGTGCGGAAAGCCTGTCGGTCATCCATTGCCCCGGCCACACGCCGGGACACGTGGTGTTCTTCAGTGATTCCGCAAGGCTGGCGGTGGTGGGCGATGTGTTATTTGCCGGGTCGATCGGACGAACCGATTTTCCGCGGGGCAACCACAAGGATCTGATCAATTCGATCCGTCAGAAGTTGTGGCCCCTGGGCAACGATGTGAGTTTCATTCCCCGTCACGGGCCGATGTCGGATTTCGGCGAAGAGCGGGAAAGCAATCCGTATGTGGGTGATTACGCGTAAATGAGCCATTGCGGTATTGCGCCGATCCTGGCGACTCAATACCGCGTGGTGTGCTTCAATTTCTCGATAAAGGTGAACCAGCGTGCGATTAGCTATTCTCGAAGACGATCCGGCCCAGATGGAAGTACTGACCGGCTGGCTGAGGGACGCCGGGCACGACGTTCATGGCTTTGGACTGGCCCGCGAGTTCATGCGGGTGGCCAGCCGTGAGAGTTTTGACCTCTTCCTGGTGGATTGGGTGCTTCCCGATCTGACCGGCGAACAAGTGCTGCGCTGGCTGCGGGTCGAACGGGGCAATGACACCCCGGCGATCTTCATCACCTCCCGGGATGCGGAAGAGGACATTGCCAACGCTTTCAGTGCCGGCGCGGATGATTACCTCATCAAACCGCCCCGTCGCATTGAACTGCTGTCCCGGATCGAAGCCGTGCTGCGCCGGGCGCAACCGCGCAACACCCACCAGACGCTCACGGTCGCGCCCTACCATTTCGATCTGGTCAAGAAGGTGCTGACCATCGACGGCGTGGCGGTAGAGATGACCGACAAGGAATTCGAGCTGGCCGCCTTCCTGTTCCGCAATCTGGGGCGCCTGCTGTCGCGGGGCCATCTGCTTGAGGCGGTGTGGGGTCGGAACCCCGATCTGGCGACACGCACGGTGGATACGCACATCAGCCGCGTGCGCAGCAAGCTCAACCTGCGGCCCGAAAACGGTTTCCGCCTGACCCCGACCTACAACTTCGGCTACCGGCTCGAGAAGATCGATCCTTCGGAATCGTCGACCCTGGGCGAAGTTGCCATGTCACCAGCCTGATGCATCCCGGAGGGGCCGTCAGGCCCCCCCGATTTGAGGCGCTTACTTCTTCAGCGCATCGCGGATTTCCCGCAGCAGCTTCACATCTTCCGGTTCGGCCGGGGGCGCTTCCGGCGCCGGTGCCGGCTCATCGCGCTTGAGCTTGTTCATGGCCTTGATGGCCACGAAGATGGCGAGGGCAACAATCGTGAAATCAATGATGGAATTCACGAAAACGCCATACTTGAACAGCGGCGCGCCGGCCTTTTCGGCGGCTTCCATGGTTTCAAAGGACTTGTCACCCAGGTTGATGTACAAGTGCTTGAAATCGACACCGCCGAGAAGCTTGCCCAGCACGGGCATCAGCATGTCCTTCACGAGGGAATCGACGATCTTCTGAAACGCGCCGCCGATGATGACGCCGACCGCAAGATCGACGACGTTGCCCTTCATTGCAAATTCCTTGAATTCTTGAATGAAGCTCATGGGATTTCCTTTTAGAACAGATTGAAGAGTAATGACATCAGGAAACAAGCCAGCAGAGGGCGCCGACTCGTCTGGCCGCATGATAGAGCCCCATAGCGCCCGCGGCGCTAAGTAATTCTCACACGGGGCGTGTAGTTCATGCCCATTTTGCGAAGTTTTGCACCCTGGACCAGACCCGGAACTAATATAGTTCCCCAAACCCTCAGAAAGACCTGTCTCTTGGCATCTCAATCCGTTCGTCTCCTGGCTGCCGCCCTGGGCTTGGCGATTGCCTGCCCCGGTATCCACGCAGCGGATCTGGAGATCATCTACACCACCCGCGCCGGTGACACCTTGATCGGCCTGGAGCGTCAATACCTGTCCGCGCCCTTCGGTTGGAAAGGGGTCAAGGCCTTGAACCGCATCAGCAACCCGATGCGCATACCGGTTGGCACCCCCCTGCGCATTCCTGAAAACTGGCTGCGGGCTGAGCCGCACACCGCGCGGGTCGTGGCGGTCAGTGGTGACGTCACCATGGACGGGAAGCCCCTGGCCCCGGACACCCGGGTGTCCGCGGGGGCGGTTCTGCGCACGGGCGATGGGGGCTTTGTGACCCTGGCGATGCCCGACGAGTCGCGCCTGACTGTTCAGCCCGGCAGTCAGGCCCGCCTGGACAAGGTGCAGAGTTTCCACGGCCTGCCCGGTCAGAATACCCAGATCTTCCTTGAGCACGGGCGGATTGAATCCACCGTGGCACCCCAGCGCGGCCCTGCGGCCCGCTACCAGATCCGCACCCCGTCCGCTTCCCTGGGTGTGCGTGGCACCGCTTTCCGCGCGGGAGCGCAGGCAGACTCCGCCCAGGCGGAAGTCACCGAAGGGAGGGTCGGCATGCGCAATGACGCCGCCGCTGGCGCCACAGCCCTTCCGGCCGGTTTTGGCGTGGTGGCAAAGGCAGGCGCGCAGATTCCCGCCCCACGCGCCCTGTTGCCGGCACCCTCCCTGGATGGGGTTCCCCCGGTTTTCGAGCGGGTTGCACTCGACCTTCCTTTCCCTCCGGTGGACAAGGCCGTGGCCTATCGGGCCCAGGTGGCCCGTGACGAGCAATTCAATGACGTGATTGCAACAGCGGTCTTCACGACGCCGCGCGCGCGCTTTACCAACCTGCCCGACGGAAGCTACCTGCTCCGCGTGCGGGCCATTGATGCCGAGGGCCTGGAGGGCCAGGATGCGACCCGCGGCTTTGCACTGCGCGCCCGGCCTGAACCCCCGAACGCCGCCGACGCCCAGCCTGGCGGCCTCGCCTGGTCGGCCCAGCCGGAAGCGGCCGGCTACCGCGTGCAGATCGCGGGTGACCGCGGTTTTGATTCACCCGGCGTGGACGACACGACGAACGGGCTCCAATTTGCGCCGGCGCTCGCGCCGGGCCGCCACGCCTGGCGTATCGCAAGCCTGCGCAGTGATGGTAGCCACGGGCCGTGGAGCGAGGTACGGACGCTGGACATCCGTCCCGCCCCCAGCCGGGCGACTGTCGAGGTCTACAACCAGAAGCTGCGTTTCTCATGGGGCGGTCGGCCTGGTCAGATCTACGAGGTTCAACTCGCCCGCGATGAAGCCTTCCAGGAGATTCTCGTGGATCAGCGTATCGGCGAGGCCGCGCTGACCCTCGCCACCCCCAGCCCAGGTCGTTACCGGCTGCGCATCCGCGCCATCGACCCGGACGGCGGTGTCAGTCCGTGGTCGGGGACGCAGCGCCTGCAATCCTTTTTCGTGCTCCCCGTATGGAGCCTTTCCGCCCCAGCGCCAGGGACTCCGTGAGAGCAGCCGCTTCCAGCCTGCGTCGGCCGACTGTTGAATGGTTCGCCGTCACCCTCTTCTGTGCTCTGCTGACGTTGATTTCAGCCGTCGAGGGCTGGTTGTGGCGTATTGACCAGACGCTCTATGACGAGGTGCTGTCCACGTGGACCCAGCCCGCCAGCGACGATGTGGTGATCATCTCCATCGACGATGCCAGCCTGTCCAGCCTCGGGCGCTGGCCCTGGTCCCGGCGCGTGCACGCCGCCCTCATTGATTTCGCCCGGGAGGCCGGTGCCCGGGCAGTCCTTCTCGACCTGATCCTCGACGGCCCCAGCCCGGATGATCCCGGTGCCGACGCGGCCCTGGCCCGCGCCATCCGTGATCAGGGTCGAGTGGTGCTGCCCATGACTCAGGCCACCACAGGAGCCATCCTCTCCGGCGAAGTCCGGCCGCTTGATATGTTCGCCGACGCGGCGGCGGCCATCGGTCACAGTCAGGTGGAATTCGACCCCGACGGTATCGCCCGCAGCGTGTACCTGTGGGAAGGCTTTGGTGAGGCCCGCCATCCTCAGCTCGCCCTTGCCCTGCTGCGACTGCTAGAGCCGGAACCCGCCGGCCGCTTTCCGCCCCCGCCCCCAGGTGCAGAGCTGGACCATCAGCAATGGCAGCGCGCCAACTGGCTGCGCGTGCCCTTCTCCGGCCCACCCGGAACCTACACCCACTACTCGTACCGGGCCGTACTCGCTGGCGAGGTGCCGCCGGAGAACCTGCACAACAAGATTCTGATGGTCGGCACCACGGCCGCGGGGATGGGGGATGCGGTTCCCACCCCAACTTCGGGCCTGTCCCGCCCCATGCCCGGTGTCGAGGTGCAGGCCAACGTATTTGACGCCCTGCGCCGAGGCGCCGCCGTCGTGCCCCTGTCGCCCTGGGTGTCGGCCGCCGTGGCGATGGTGATGGTGGTGGCATTGATGCTGACCCTGCTGTATGCCGAGGCCCGCACCGGCCTGATGGCCTCCTTCCTGCTCGGAGCCTCCGCCGTGTTGCTGGCCGGGCTCGGACTGCACCTGGGTGGCTGGTGGTTCGGGCCTGCCCCCGCCATCCTCGGCTGCATGCTGGCCTATCCCCTGTGGAGCTGGCGGCGCCTGGAATCGGCCCAGCGCTACCTGGACGCGGAACTGATTGCCCTGGAGCGGGAGGGCACCCCCCTGGGCCTGCCCATCGACGAATCCGGGCAGACCGCCGCGGACCCCCTCGAACAACGCATCCGCATCGTGCGCGGAGCCGCCCAGCACCAACGCGATGTGCGCCGCTTCATCGCCGACACCCTCGAACACCTGCCCATCGGCGTGGTCGTGATCGATCAACTGGACCGGGTCATCCTCCACAACGAACGCGCGCGCCACCTGCTCCGGGCCTTTCGCAGTGATGCCCTGCTGAGCGCGCTACGCGCATTGCCTTGGCCCGCCTACCTGCCGATGCGGGATGGGCTGCCCGACGTAAGCGGCTATTCCGGCATTCGCCAGTTCGAACTCACCCCCGACAAAAAGCGCTATCTGCTGGTGTCGGTGGCTGACCTGTTTTCGGAATCCAGTGACCGGCCCGGGCGGGTCATCGGTCTGGCGGACGTCACCACGATGCACGAGGCCCAGCGCAGCCGCGAGGACACCATGCATTTCCTGTCCCACGACTTGCGCGCACCGCTGGCCTCCATCCTGACCCTGATCGACGGCTATCGCGACAGCTCCACCCTTCAGGCAGAACAGATTCCCCGAATCGCCCGCTACGCCCGTTCCGCGCTCGACCTGGCGGACGGCCTTTTTCGTCTGGTGAGGGCCGAAGGCTCGGACCCGAAGGACTTCGTTGAACTCGATCTGACCGGCCTCGTCGATTCCGCCGCCGACGAAGTGTGGCCCCAGGCCAACGCCCGCGGCATCCGCATCGAAGTGGACACCCAGGGCGCAGAACAGGAGGAGGCCATCATCCGCGGCGACTTCTCCCTGTTGCGGCGGGCGGTCATCAACCTGCTGACCAATGCGGTCAAGTACGGCCATGCCGGGAGCCGCGTTTCGGTGTGCCTGAAGGGAGAGGGCACGGACTGGATCATCCAGGTGCGAGACCAGGGTGAGGGCATTCCAGCCGACGCCCTGCCGCGCCTGTTCAAGCGTTTCAGCCGGATCGTGGACGAGGGACGCGACAAGCCCTCGGGTGTCGGGCTCGGCCTGATCATCGTCAAGACGGTTGCGGAGCGTCACGGCGGCAGCGTGACAGTGGAAAGCCAGGTGGGGGTTGGAAGCACTTTCGAGCTGCGCCTGCCCTTGCGGGGCCAGGCCTCGCAGCCGGACGGCATGTAAGCCCCCTGGGGTAAGATCGGCGGATCGGTCATGGAATTGCCTGACATGCGATTCAAATACCTCAAGTACCTGGCCTTCGCCTTGGGCGGGCTGAGCACGGTCGTTGCCGCCGGGGCCTTGTATCTATACGCCACCTTCGACGGATCGCGCCTGTCGGCCGAATTGACGCACTTCGCCAAGCAGCGCTACCAGCGCACCCTGCGCATGGAAGGGCCGGTCGAATTGTCCATGTTTCCCCGGCTCAGGCTGGGGCTGCCTGCCAGCACCCTGTCAGGACGCAGCGGAAGCGGCGAGTTCATCGGTTTCGAGCAGGCCAGCATCAGCGTCCGTCTGCTGCCCCTGCTCACCCGGCGCGTGGTCGTGGAAGAGGTAGAGATCGCGGGGCTGCGGATGGCCCTGCTGCGCGACAAGGCCGGCAAGCTCAACGCCGCCGATCTTCTCGGCCAGGATGGCGACACCCCTTCCTCCTCGGGCAACGAACCTTTCGACCTGGACGTGGGCAGCCTGCGGATTGAACGCGGCGCCGTTACCTGGATGGACGAGCGGGATGGACGGCAGCTTGCGTTGTCCAGCCTGAGCGTCGAGACCGGACGGCTCGGCCCCGCCGCCGATGGCCGACTCCGTGCCACTACCCGCCTGACCCGGGCCGAACCCGCCACCGACGTGCATGTGGAGCTGGATGGCACCTATCGCCTTGGCGAACCCGACGGCCGGCTGCGCCTGCGCCAGCTGAAGGTGGCCGCCCACGGCGATTTTGCCGGCTGGCAGGCCCTCGATGGAGAAGCAGCACTGAGCGAGCTGGAATGGGCAGATACGGGTCCGTCTCCCATCCAGGGCGTCAGCTTTGAGATCCGCGGCAAGGCTGCGGGCGATGCCTTCGAACTCCGCGCCAACGCGCCGCGCCTCACTCTGACTACAGCGGGGCCGGAGGCGGAAAGCGTCGAAGCCAGCCTGCGCCTGGACGGAAAATTGCGGGGCGGTAGTGTGCGCCTGCGGCTCAACGGCCTGGTGCCTGCCGACGGCGGCCTGAAGGGGAGCAAGCTGACCAGCGAGCTTGATCTGCGCCTGGCCAGCGGCCGTGTCGTCGGCGCCCTGGCCGGCCCGCTCCGGTGGCAGGCCGCCAGCCGCCAGCTCGAACTGCCCAGCCTGGCGGGCGATGTCAGCTTCACCCCCGCCCGCTCCGGCGCACGGCCGCTCAAATTCGCAACGGAAGCCGATACCCGCGTCGACCTTCAGCGCAGCAGCGCAGCCGGCCGCTTCGCGCTGCGCTCGGAAGCACAGCAGGTCAAGGGCAGTTGGACCTTGCCGCGGATCGACTCCACCGCCATCGGTTTCGACATCGACGTGAATCGACTGGATGCGGACACCCTGTTGGCAAGCCGGCCGGCAAACAACCCGGCGGCCGACAAGACTGAAGACCGCATCGATCTGTCTGCGCTGCGCGGGCTGGATGTGGACGGCACGATCCGCATTGGCCACCTGACGGCCGCCGGTCTCAAGCTGGAGCAGGTCAAGCTGCCGGTCAGCGTACATGGGGGGCGCCTGGTATCAAGCGGCCACAGCCTGTCACTTTACGGTGGCACGCTGGACGGCAGCCTCAGCGTCGCCGCGGGCGACGGCAAGGCAAGCTATCGGGGCTACCTCCAGAATGCCGACCTGGGCGCCTTGCTCAAGGATGCCGGGGTCCGCCAGAAAGTCAGCGGCACCACCAACTTCTTCGTCGAAGTGAACAGCTCTGCGGAAAGCCGCAGCAGCCTGCTCCGCGACATGCAGGGGCTGGCCCGGCTGAGGATACGCAACAGCAGCGTGCCCGGCATCGACATCAATCAGGCGATAGCCGAATGGCGGTCGGCATTGGGGTCGCGTCAGGGAGCCCGGCGTCCCCATCGGGATCGTGAAGCGACGGCGGTGGGCGAACTCACCGCCAGCTTCCGAATTGAAAACGGTGTGGCCCGCAGCTCCGACCTCAAGGCCGACAGCCACATGCTGCGGGTCAGCGGAACGGGCGACCTCGATCTGGCCCGGCGCCAGATCGATTACCTGACCAAGGTAATGTTCGTGGTCGTGCCCGTTTTGCCCGACAGCGGCCCGTTGGCAAGCCTGCGGGGTGTGGCCCTGCCGATTCGGGTCAAGGGGCCGTTCGGGGCGCCGGACTGGCACCTGGAGCCGAGGAACGTGCCCCTGGCTGCCATGGTCAATGCCGGTCAGGGGGTGGCCCGCAGCCTGCCCCGAGTGAATCCCAAGACCGTGATCCAGGCGGTCGGCCGGGCCGTCAAGAAGGCCACACCTGCTGCGGACAAGCCAGCGGAAGTCGCCGCGCCGGAGTAAGACCCTCGCTTCTGTGTTGCCTGCGGCGTGCTAGATTCCCCATCGCGGCACCCATAATCAAGACAATCCAGGAGACAGCAGCATGAGCCTTCCCACCGCGTTTCGCGGCACGATGCGCGTTCCCGCCATCGCCGCCCCGATGTTCCTGGTATCCGGC
>JAEUNV010000018.1 GCA_016790385.1 Zoogloea sp. | reverse complement strand
GCGCCGGCGTTTTTCGAGATATTCCATGCGCGACAATCGTCCTGTCAGCGGCGTCGAGCGCCGGGTTGAACCGGGTTCAACCATCATTTCCCATTCCGACGCCCAGGGCGTCATCACCTTTGCCAATGACGACTTCGTCGCGATCAGCGGCTTCGGCCACGACGAATTGATCGGGCAGCCCCACAATCTGGTTCGCCACCCGGATATGCCGGCGGAGGCTTTCCGCGATCTGTGGGCAACGCTGCAGAACCGTCGCCCTTGGTCGGGGGTCATCAAGAATCGTTGCCGGAACGGAGATCACTATTGGGTGCGCGCTTCGATCACTGCCAAGCCCGAAGGCGGTTACGTGTCGGTGCGCACGGCACCAACCCGCGACGAAGTGATGGCAGCGGAAACGCTCTACCAGTCGCTTCGCGACAACCCGGCCCGGCGCCTGCATGAGGGCAAGCTCGTCCGCGTGGGCCTGGCGGGCCTGTGGGACAGCGTGCTGGCACGCATCGACAATGCGCGCATCGGACGGCGCCTTCTGGCCATCATGATCATCGTGATGATCCTGCTGGCCGGAGCCCTGGCGGACAGTCAGCGCTCCGGCCGTGCGGTCGAAGCCGGCTATCGTGCTCACATCGGGGGGGACGTCGCCCGGCAGGTTGCCTATTACAAGCTCTACGCCCAGGGGCTGCAAATGGGCCAGGCCTTGCGCAACGCCATGCTCGACCCGGCCAATCCCAAGGCTTTCGAGAACTACAGCCGGGCCTCGGACGCTTTCGACAATGCCTTGCATGCGGCCGCGGCTCTGGATGTTGCCGAGCAGAAATCCGGCTTGCCGGAACGTATCCGCAGTCTGCGCAGTGAGCAGCGCGCCTTCCACGACCAGGTCTTCAAGCTGATCAAGGAAGGCCAGGGCGAGGCCGCAAAGCACGTGCTCAACAAGGACGAGACGCCCAAATGGCGCGAGATCCGCGATCTGCTGCTGAAGGAGATCCAGCGCCTCGACGAGGCCTCTCCGGTACTGCTCGCTAAGCTCAATGCCCAGTCGGACAACGCCATGCAGCGCAGCCTGCTCCTGGGAGTGATTGCTGTCACGCTGGGCACCCTTCTTGCCACACTGCTGCTGTCACGCATTGCCCAACAGGCCGCCCGCGCGGAGGCCATGACGGCTGCGGTGGCAGGCGGCAACCTGAGTCAGGCCATTGATCCGGGGGGCAATGATGAGCTCGGCGCGATCCTTACCCATGTGGCACTGCTGCGCAATCGATTGCACGAAGCAATCAGCCTGATCCAGCAAAGCGCCCATACGCTGAACGACTCCAGTGCCCGACTCAGCACGGCAAGCGAGGCCACCGTGGAGGCGACACAACAGCAATCACAGACGCTTGCGGGCGTTGTTCGCATTGTGGACGAACTGTCGCAATCCACCGCCGCCATGGGTGAGCAGGCCCGGGACGCCATGCAGACAAACCTCCAGTCCGCGGAAACGACCCGCAGCAGCGCCAGCATCAGTCAGGAGGCGGCGATGTCGATCCGTGATGCGGCGCAGACAATGGTCGACACGGAAAAGCATATCGGTGAGCTGGCGGGCATGTCGGGAGAGATCGGCCGGGTCATCCAGGTGATCCGCGAGATCTCGGATCAGACCAACCTCCTGGCCCTCAACGCGGCTATCGAAGCCGCCCGGGCGGGCGAGCAGGGTCGGGGATTTGCGGTCGTCGCCGATGAGGTCCGCAAACTGGCGGAACGCACCGGCAACTCGACCCAGGAGATCGCCACCATGATCCAGCGCATCCAGGCGCTCAGCGGGGCGGTGGCTGGCGAAGTGGCCGCCACCAGCAAGGTCGTCAGCGAGGGCGCACGCAAGGCCCTTGAGGCTGGCGAGATCGCCACTTCGGTGGAGTCGATGGTCGCCCATGCCGGGAAGGCCGTGCATGCCATCGGTGATGCACTCGCAGCCAACGGCCGCGCCACCCGGGATATCGCCGACCAGATGGAAGCCGTTGCACGGAACGCCGAATCCGATGCCGGAATCGCCCGGCGTTCCGCCGATGAGGCGCGGCAGGTCGGCTTGCTGGCCAATCGTTTGAGCACACTTGCCGCCCAGTTCAAGGCCTGAACCGCCCCCTGTCCGCGTCAGCGTCAGCCCTTGAACTGCGCTGTCACCGTTGCCACACGCTGACCGAAGAGTCGGGCGGTTTCCAGATCGCCGGGGGGCATCTCATCGGGACTGGCGTCGGAGGGCGACTGGGCCATGGCCCCGCTGAACGAACCCACGTAGTTCACGTCGTTGCGGTCAGCGGCTTTCGTGTTGGAAGGCATCAAACCGGTGCCCACCCATATGCCACTGTGCTGCATGGCCAGCGTAAACAGGTAGTGCAGCGTGGACAGCTTGTCGCCGTTCATGGTGGCGCTATTGGTGAAGCCGGCGAAGATCTTGTCCTTCCACGCCTGGGTGAACCAGGCCTTGCTGCTGGCATCTGCAAATTTCTTGAATTGCCAGCTCACCGTGCCCATGTAGGTCGGGCTCCCGAAGATGATCGCATCGGCAGCGTTGAGGCTGTCCCAGCCACCTTCGGGCAGATTGCCCTCCGCGTCGACGGGAATCAGCTGGGCACCTGCGCCGGCCGCAACGGCCTCGGCGAGACGCAGGGTATGGCCATAGCCGGAATGGAAGACAACGGCGATTTTTGTCATTTGGAACTCCTGATCAAGGTTGGGAGAGTGGGGCTCGGTCGGGTCGGTACCCGGGATCGACAGCCGGCTCCGGATCGCCGCCGGGCTCAGCGGAGCCGCCGACGGCTTTGGCTGACATGGGGCACCTGTCGGTCCGAGGCCTGCTGCGGGTGATCCCCGGCAGTGAGATCCAGTCTAAGCCCGGGCAGGGCTGTGGACGACGGGGCGCTTTGACGGCACCATTCAAACCAATTGAATGAATAGCCCTCGCCATGCCCAGACCCCGCCTCTCCCCACGCGACGTGCTCACGCCGGAAGCACTGCTCATGCTGCAACGCATCAACGAGGCCGGCAGTTTTGCCGCGGCGGCGCGGGAAAGCGGCCTGGTGCCGAGCGCGCTGACCTACCGGGTCCGGCAGATCGAAGATGCGCTCGATGTGCTCCTTTTCGACCGGAGTTCGCGACAGGCCCGGCTGACACCGGCAGGAACCGAACTCTTGAAGGAAGGGGCGCGCCTGCTTGCGGAACTGGACGTGATCGCCAACCGGGTGAAGCGCGTCGCCACCGGCTGGGAGGCCCAGCTCACCTTGTCCGTGGACGGGGTCATCAATCGGACCACCCTGTTCGAACTCTGCGAATCCTTTTTCGCCCTCAATCCGCCCACGCGCCTGCGCCTGCGTGATGAAGTCCTGTCCGGAACCCTGGAAGCCCTCACGTCGGGGCACGCCGACCTGGCCATCGGTGTCGTGTCCGAAACGCTGTTGCCCGAAGACGTGAACACCCTGCCCCTGGGCAGTCAGCCCTTCATATTTGCGGTTGCTCCGCATCATCCGCTGGCCCGAGCCACCTCCCCGCTGAATGAGGAGGCCATCGCACGTCATCGCGCGGTGGCCGTCGCCGACTCGGCTTCGCGGGGCAAGGGGCTCACCATCGGCCTGCTGGGCGGGCAGGACGTCTTCACCGTCCCGGGGCTCGCCGAGAAACTGGACGCACAGCTGAGGGGGATTGGTGTGGGCTTTCTGCCGGAGGGGCTGGCCCGACCTCACATCGAGGCAGGCAGACTCGTTACCCCGGCGGTCAGCCTGAAACCGCGCACGCTCAATATCAGTTACGCATGGCGAAAATCCGCTGCGACGCCGGGCAATGCGCTCGCCTGGTGGCTGTCACGTCTTGCCGACCCGGTAACACGGAAAGCGCTGGTCACCTGGAAACAGGGATGACGACAGCCGTCTGGCAATGCGCACGCCGGGTTACCCCCAAGGTGTCGGCAGAACTTACAGTTTGATCTGCCCCCCTCCGCCTCGGACTGCGCAATACCAGCACTGGCGGGCTGCCGGACGCTTGGCATGCCCTTTGCATGTGCCGTCGGCCGGATCATTCTGATCCTGACACCCCCGAAATATCGACAAGGAATATCACTTGACCCCGAAACCCAGAACCATCGCCGCAAGACTGCGCATCGCATCGGGCATCGCTGCCGGACTCCTCGCCGCCATGGCGCCTCAGGCACAGGCGCGTCTGATCGAGATTGATGCCAGCCAGAGCTATGCCACCCATACCAGCAATTTCATCATCTGCGATCCGTCCGGCTGCAATCCCCCTCCGGTACAGACTTTCACGCTGTCCGGCATCTTTGATGCCAATGTGCAGACCGAGAGCTTCGCGGTCAGCTTCTTCCCCACTGTCACGACCATCGAACTGGATCTGCTTCGGCTGACACCCGTTTCCGTCGACCTTCACGGTGCCGACGGACTGGGCTTCCGCTTCCCGGACTTTCCCGGCGTAATGAACGGAACCTCCTTCGCGGGCAGCGCCGATCCTTGCAGCCTGTTCTTCGTTCAGGGGTCCACCTGCATGTCCATGGGCCCGTTTGGCGGTATTGCCGGCAGCTACGACGGGCAGAACTTCACGCTCGACGGCACGGCGCCCAATGGCTTTTTTGATCAATTCACCTACCGGATCGTCGGGCATGCCGTTCCCGAGCCCGGCACCCTGGCCCTGACCGCCCTCGCCGGGCTTGGCCTGCTCAAACGCCGGACGGGCATGCCCGCCTGAGCGGCACCTGCCGGTCGAACCCGGCCGGCCGCTTCCCTCACCCCGGAATGACAGGGGGCCGATACGCATATCGGCCCCCCGGGTCACGCGATGGTCGAAACGCTCAGCGCTTCGGCACCATGATCTCCGCTTCGCCTTCCAGCACAACCTTGCCCTTCACCGTGCATACGGTGTCGAACTTGGCCTTGCGCTTTTCGGGAACGAGTTCCTTGATGGTGCAGCGGGCCTACGCCGAGTGTGCGGAGGGCTACGGCTTTCGCATTGATGCCTGCCCGCCGCGGGATCCGCAGAAGAAGGGCATCGTTGAGGCCGGCGTGAAGTACGTGAAGGGAAACTTCCTGCCCACCCGCAGCTTCCGGGACATGGCCGACATCAATGCCCAGGTGCGCGACTGGGTGCTGCAAGTGGCCGGGCAGCGCATCCACGGCACGACCCGCATCAAGCCGCTGGAGAGCTTCACGGTGGAGCGCGCGCTGCTGTTGCCCCTGCCGGCGGTGCCGCCGGATCTGGGCACCTGGCACCAGGTGGCGGTGCATCGGGACTGCCACGTGAGTTTCGAGCGCGCCCTCTACTCGGCGCCCTTCGCGCTGGTGGGCAAGCGCCTGTGGCTGCGCGCCACCGACAGCGTGGTGACGCTCTATCAGGACTTCCAGCCGGTGGCCATCCACGCCCGTAGCCGCCGGCCCGGCGAGCGGCGTACTGTCACGGATCATCTGCCGCCCGAGGCCCGCAGCTTCTTCGCCCATGATCGCGCCTGGTGTCTGCAGCAGGCCGCCGATATCGGGCCGGCCTGTGCCGGGCTCATCCAGCGGCTGCTCTCGGACCGCATCTCCGAGCGGCTGCGCGCCGCGCAGGGCGTCCTTCACCTGAAGGCCAAGTACGGCGCCGGGCGGCTCGAGGCCGCCTGTGGGCGGGCGCTCGCCCACGACAGCCCGCACTACCGCACCGTCAAGACCATCCTCGTCGGCGGCCACGACCTGCTTCCCGCCAGCGGCTTGATCAGCCCCGAGCCCTACGCGGGCCGGGCCCGCTTCGCCCGCGGCACAGCAAGCCTCTTCGCCGACGAACCCCCTTCGATTCACTGACCCGAGACGCCATCCTGGCGTCTCTCCATCCCCAAGGAGTTGCACCATGAATCCCGCCACCGAACTGGCCCCCCAACTGAAGCAGCTGCGTCTGTCGGGCATCCTCGATTCTCTCGAGGCCCGCAACCGCCAGGCCATCGACGCCAAGCTCGCCTACACCGAGTTCCTCGCCTTGCTGATCCAGGACGAGGTGGCCCGACGCGAACAGAAGAAATTCTCAACTCGGCTGCGCCGCGCGGCTTTCCGGGCTACCAAGACCCTCGAAGGCTTTGAGTTCGACCGACTGCCCTCGACCAATCGGGCGCTGGTCCATGATCTGGCCACCGGCCGCTACATCCAGGAGAAGGCCCCGGTGCTCATCGTTGGCCCCTGCGGCACCGGCAAGAGCCACCTGGCCCAGGCCCTCGGGCACTGCGTAAGCGTTAAGCCAGCGGCGTAATTGCCCGCTATTTTCCGATGGAGTAGAGATCGGAGCGAAGGGGGCTGGCGGCGAAGTGGGTCTTCCACAGCCTGGGGGTGAGCAGGTGGACGTCGGCAGCGGGGTGTTGGCCGACGCGCTGAAGCACGTCGACCAGATAGTCATAGGGATCGATGCCGTGCAAACGACAGGTGACGATCAGG
>JAEUNV010000015.1 GCA_016790385.1 Zoogloea sp. | reverse complement strand
CTGCGGGTGGCCGGCCAGAAAGGTGGCCAGCACTTCGGGCATGAACTCGGTCACCGCCGTGGTGTTGGCAAACACCCGGATATGCCCCTGCACCCCTTCGCCAAAGCGCTGAAGATCGCTCTTCATGTGCTCGATCTGCCCAAGGATGATGCGCGCGTGTTGCAGCAGGCTCTGCCCCGCTGGTGTCAGCGCCACCCCCCGCGGCGCGCGATACAGCAGGCGCACCCCGGCCTGACTCTCCAGCTCCTTCACCCGCGCACTCACCGCCGGCAAGGACAGATGGCTGCGCTCGGCCCCGCCGGTCAGGCTCTTGCTTTCGGCAATATGGATGAACAGGCGCAGATCGCGCAGGTCGATGTGCATGAAAGACGGTCCCTCCCGGGCAAAGCCGATAGCGTCGCACGCCATCGCCCCGGATGCACGCCCCACCGGCACCGCCCCCGGACACCGACGCACCATCGGCAATTGGCGGACAGCACCCGCACAAGGTCGCATTCCCGACACTCGCCGGCTTTCCGCACCCTGGCGAAAACCCTTTATTTACAAGGCCCTGTTCATGGCACGCCGATCAGCACGGATCTTGCATTGCAGCAAGCACCCCACCGCGGAAGCCCATACCGATGAAACTTCAGATCGAGCGCCCCATTGTTGACGCGCTGGTAGGCGCCCATCCCCGTCTTGCCTGGCTCCAGGAGCAGATGCGCTTCGGCAGCCGGGCCGAAGTGGACTTTGCCCAACTCGAACTCGACGAGCTGCACTGCCTGGAAAGCCTCTTCGCCGACGCCGGCCCGCACATGCGCGCCCGCGCCGCCCAGATCGCCACCCTGCGCCAGGCCCTGGGCACAAACGCCCTGCGCTTTACCGCCGACGAGCTGGACATCCTGGTGCCGGCCATCGCCCACTATCTGGCCGACGGCGCCGAACGCGGCTGGCTGTTTTCCATTGCCCAACCCGACCGCCCCACCGCCTGGGTCGTCACCCGGCTGGACTTCACCCCCTCCTCCAACGACGAGGTGGGCAAGGTCTTCATCGAGATGAAGGCCAACACCCGCGGCAAGGTGGCCACCCACACCGTGCGCATCGTGGCCGGCGACATCGCCGGGCGCGGCGTGGGCGAGATCCTGGCCGCCAAGGGCCTGGTGAAGGAGACCGCCGCCCTCATCGCCGCCTACGATGACATGGAGGCCCGCTACTTCGACTGGCGCGCCCGCTATGGCGAGCAGTTCTCGGGCCGGGGCACCGGCCTGTATGCCGAGAACCCCGCCGCCAGCCACCGGGACACCGACTGGACGCGCAAGGATGTGGTGATCCTGTCGTCCAGCGGCAACGACGCCCGTCTGGTGAACGACGAAGGCATCCTCGCCGAACGGGTGCTGACCCTCGACGCCCCCGGCGAAATCCTCGGCACCTACCTGCGCAAGGCCGCCAAGGGCTCCCGCTACATCGACGAGGACGCCGCCGAGGACGCCCGCAAGGCCCTGCCCAAGGGCTTGTTCACCCGGCTGCCGGTGCACTTCCACATCCTCATGTTCCACCTCGACCTGCATCACTACCTGTGGGTGCATGTGGCCGACATCCGCCCCTATGAATACAAGCCGGACTTGCGCCACAAGCTGGTGCTGCCCGAAGAACAGACCGACCTCATCGACATCCTCACCGCCGAGATGGACCTGCTGATGGACGACAT
>JAEUNV010000665.1 GCA_016790385.1 Zoogloea sp. | reverse complement strand
GAGTCCTTCACCATGAAGATGAAGTCGGTCATGGACGGGGAATACACCGCACCACCGGCGCAGGGGCCCATGATCATGGAGATCTGCGGCACGACGCCAGAGGCCATCACATTGCGCTGGAACACGTCGGCATAGCCACCCAGGGAGGCGACACCTTCCTGGATACGGGCGCCGCCCGAGTCGTTGAGGCCGATCACCGGCGCACCGACCTTCATGGCCTGATCCATGACCTTGCAGATCTTCTCGGCGTGGGTCTCGGACAGGGAGCCACCGAACACGGTGAAGTCCTGGGAGAACACAAACACCAGGCGGCCATTGATGGTGCCATAGCCAACCACAACACCGTCACCCGGGGTCTTCTCGGCTTCGTTCATGCCGAAATCGACGCAACGGTGTTCCTTGAACATATCCCATTCTTCGAAGGAATCAGGGTCGAGCAGCAACTCAATACGTTCACGGGCCGTCAGCTTGCCCTTCTTGTGCTGGCTGTCGATACGCTTCTGGCCGCCGCCGAGACGGGCGGCTTCGCGCTTCTTTTCCAGCTGGTGGATGATGTCGTGCATTTACAACCTCCAGTCAATGATCCTGTTGTACGTCGTTATTTTGTTCAGCCCAGATACGCCAGCAGCCGCTGGGCAGCGGCTGAAGGCGTGGTCTGTCCGGCCTCGACGGCCGCCTGCAAAACGGGCAAATCCTGCCGCACCTGGGCATGACCTGCAAATCGGGCTCGCAAGCCCTGGTCGATCAGCTCCCACATCCAGGCCCGCGCCTGATGGCGGCGGCGCGCTTCGAATTCACCGCTCCGCTGCATCGTGGAACGGTAATCCTCGATGGTATTCCAGAACTCGGCAATGCCCTGCTTCTGCAAAGCGGAAAGCATCAGCACCGGCGGCGTCCAGTTGGGTGAAGCATGCCGCAGCATGCCCAGCGCACTTTTGATCTGGGAGCGGGCTACGTTGGCCGCCTGGGGATTGATGTCGGCCTTGTTGATGACGATGAGGTCGGCGATCTCCATGATCCCCTTCTTGATCGCCTGCAGGTCGTCACCGGCATTGGGCAATTGCAGCAGACAGAAAATGTCGGTCATGCCGGCCACGGCAGTTTCCGACTGCCCCACGCCCACCGTCTCGATGATGATCACGTCGAAACCCGCGGCCTCGCACACGAGCATGGCCTCGCGGGTCTTCTCGGCGACCCCTCCCAGGCTGCCCGCCGATGGGCTCGGGCGGATGAAAGCTTCGGTGCGCTGGGAAAGCAACTCCATCCGCGTCTTGTCACCGAGGATCGAGCCCCCGGTGACGCTGGAGGACGGGTCCACCGCCAGCACCGCCACCTTGTGGCCCTGCCCGATGAGATACAGCCCAAGGGCCTCGATGAAGGTGGACTTGCCCACCCCTGGCACGCCGGAAATCCCCACCCGCATGGACTTGCCGGTATGAGGCAGCAAACCCTCCAGCACATTGCGCGCGCGCTGTTTGTGATCCGGCCGCTGGGATTCGATCAGGGTGATCGTCTTGGCGAGCGGACGCAGCTGATGCGCCAGCACCCCGTCAACCAGAGCCTGGTCGGCAGGGTCGCGCTGGGGCAGATCGGCAGGCATGTTCATGGAAGACATC
>JAEUNV010000126.1 GCA_016790385.1 Zoogloea sp. | reverse complement strand
GAGCATGGAAGCCCTCCGTGCATGGACACCCGGCGCTACCCGGGACGAGGCCTTCGAAGTCCTGCTCAAGCTCCAGGAAGAAGCCTGCCTCGAAGCCTGGCCCAGCCCGCGAATGGCCCCCATCGGCACCCTGGAATCCACACTTCCGGGCCTCCTGGCGGCCCTCAGTGACAGCGGTCAGGCCGTGCTTGCCGACCACATGGGCTTCTGTCTCGCCATTGCCGGCTACCCGAGTGACACGGGCGAAGCCCTCGCCGCCGTCGGAGCCGACATCCTGTCCGTCGCGGAACGCCAGGCCCAGGCCCTGTCTCGCCTGGGCGAACATCTTCTGGATGGCTGGGGCAATGTGGATGCGGCCGGCGTCAGCGGCCTCAGTTTCTGGCCCGTACACATTGGCAGAACACGTCTTGCCCTCACCGTGAGCGGGCGGCCGCGGTTCAACCAACCCGCCTTCGCCGAACTGGTCTGGGCGCTCTACGTTCGCTACGGCAAGGTCTGAAAGCCGCAGCCGTTTTCGTCACCCCAAAGCCCGCCAGCGCAGCGCTTGCCACCCCTTAACGAAACGCGAAGGGAGCCACGCTCAGCGCTGTTCGCGGCGCTCCCGCATCTGCTCGGCCAACAGCGCACGCACTTCGCGCAGTCGCGAATCCACCGCCGAGTGTTCAAAGAAATCACCGTCCTTCGCCGCCTGGGCCAGGGTGAGCTGCTCCGCCGCCGCCGCATAGTTGCCCTGA
Source organism: Zoogloea sp. (assembly GCA_016790385.1). GTDB lineage: Bacteria > Pseudomonadota > Gammaproteobacteria > Burkholderiales > Rhodocyclaceae > Zoogloea. Next base: position 1,353 of record JAEUNV010000126.1, on the reverse strand, counting down.
ATCGCATACAACTCGCCCAGGGAGCGATGCTGAGCAAGACGCAGACCGAGCGCTGACTCCGCCCGCGACCGCAAATCCCAAAGCACACCATTGTTTGGTGTGGTCAGGATCTCGGCTTTGAGCAGGCCCAGGGCCTCGTCCGGACGGCCCGCGTCGATCAAGGCCCGGGCCTCCCCGTAGAACAGCCTACGGGACTGGGGAAAGCGCTCCAAGCCCTCGCGAAACACCCTCGCCGCGCCCGCGTGGTCACCCCTTGCCAGCAATAGATCGGCTTCAAGACCTTCGATCATCGGCGACGACGGCTTGAGCTTGCGCACAGCCGCCATCTCCCGCTCGGCGTCCGCCAACCGCCGCATGCCAAGGTAGGCGCGTGCCAGGGCATAGTGACCCGCCACGGTTGCCCCCTCCCGCCGGGCGCTCGCCTCCAGCTCGCCAAGCAGTTCTGGTGACGGCCGTTCGCCAACCCGCAGCTTGGCGCGCACAAGCTGAAAATCGAGAGAATCGGGCACTTGACGATAGGGCATCTGCATGACCCGCCCCTCCATCTCGGTGATCCGGTCGGCGGTCAGAGGGTGGGTGCGCAAATAGGCCGGGGCGCTGTTTTCGTACAGACGGCTGTTCTTCTGCAAGCGCTCAAAGAAACTGACCATGCCCCGCACATCAAAACCTGCCGCTGCGAGGTTCTGCACCCCCAGCCGGTCCGCCTCATTCTCGAAATCCCGAGAGTAGGAAAGCTGCGTGCTGATACCCGCGGCCTGACCGGCCATGATCGCAGCCTGACTGACCTGGGCACTGGATTTGGCCGCCAGCACCGCAACCAGCAGCGAAGCCAGCATCAGCAAGCCCGTCCGCCCCTGCTGCCCGACCATGCGGGCGATATGGCGCTGGGTGACGTGGGCGATCTCGTGGGACAGCACACCAGCCAGCTCCGACTCGGCCTGGGCGGCCTGGATCAGCCCGGTATGCACACCGATCTTGCCCCCCGGCATGGCAAAGGCGTTGAGCGACGGGTCACTCACCCCGAAAAACTCAAACGGCAGCCCCGCACCGGCGCCCGCCGAAACGAGGCGATCACCCAGGGCATTGAGGTAATCCTCGACCTCAGCATCACGCAGATAGGCCGGGTCGTGCCAACGGATGTCGCGCATGATCTGCGCTCCGATCTTCTGTTCAGCCACGGGTGACAGATCGGCGGACGCGCTGTCTCCGAGATCGGGCAGGCTCTGGGAATAGCTGCGTGGCACCAGGGCCAGACACAGCAGGGTGGCGATCAGACGTTTTTTCACGGTGCTATGATACGCGACCCCCGCGAACGGTTCCCGCAGCCCCATGACTGACGCCCTCACCCACTTC
>JAEUNV010000627.1 GCA_016790385.1 Zoogloea sp. | reverse complement strand
ATCCCGATCCGCCAGCGCGACGAACTGGACGTGATCCAGCGCGAACTGCGCACCGTGCCCGGCGTGTCGGCCCTGGTCTTCGACCAGACCTGCGCCGCCGAGAAGCGCCGGCGCAGGAAGCGCGGCACCTTCCCCGACCCCCAGACCCGCGTCTTCATCAACGAAGCGGTGTGCGAGGGCTGCGGCGACTGTGGCAGGGAATCCAACTGTATGGCCATCCTGCCGGTTGAAACCGAGTTCGGGCGCAAACGCCAGATCGACCAGTCGGCCTGCAACAAGGATTACTCGTGCATGAATGGCTTCTGCCCGAGTTTCGTCACCATCGAAGGCGGGCGGGTGCGCAAGGGGCGCGCCCTGCACTCGGGCGAGCAGCGCTTCGCGCCCCTGCCCGAGCCTGCGCTGCCGGCCACCCGCGAGCCCTGGGGCATTCTTGTCACCGGTGTGGGTGGCACCGGGGTGGTCACCATCGGCGCCCTGATCGGCATGGCCGCCCATCTCGACGGCAAGGGCGTCACCGTACTCGACATGACCGGCCTCGCCCAGAAGGGCGGCTCGGTGTTCAGCCACGTCCGCATCGCCGACCGGCCGGAAGACCTGCACGCCGTGCGTATCGCCGCCGGCGAAGCCAACGTGGTGATCGGCGGTGACGTGGTGGTCACCGCCAGCGTCGACGCCCTGGCCAAGATGGCCGTCGGGCGCACCCGCGGCGTGGTCAATTGCGCCGAAACACCCACCTCGGAATTCACCCGCAACCCGGACTGGCAGTTTCCCCTGGAAAAGATGCAGGCCGCCATCGTGGAGGCCGTGGGCAATGACGGCTGCGCGTTTCTGGACGCCCAATTCCTGGCCACCCGCCTGCTCGGGGACGCCATCGCCACCAACCTGTTCCTGCTCGGCTACGCCTGGCAGAAGGGCTGGGTGCCAATCAGCGCCGCCAGCCTGGACAAGGCCATCGAACTCAACGGCGCGGCGGTGGAGATGAACCGCCAGGCCTTGCTGTGGGGCCGCCGGGCCGCCGTGGACCTGGCTGCCGTCGAACGGGAGGTGAAGCCGGCGCCGGTGATCCCCATCCGCCCGGAAACCCTGGATGATCGCATCGCCCGCCGGGCCGCCTTCCTCACCGACTATCAGAACGCCGCCTACGCCCGCCGCTACACCGACCTTGTGGCCCGCGTCCGCGCAGCCGAAGCCCCCCTGGGCAGCCAGCACCTCACCGACGCGGTGGCGCGCCACTACTTCAAGCTGCTGGCCTACAAGGACGAGTACGAAGTGGCCCGCCTGTTCAGCAACCCCAGTTTCCGTGAGGCGGTGGACAGCCAGTTCGAGGGCGACTTCCAGCTGCGCTTCCATCTTGCGCCCACCTTCCTGGCCCGGCCCGACCCGGCCTCCGGGCGCATCCGCAAGCTCGCCTTCGGCGCCTGGATGCTCACCGCCTTCGGCTGGCTGGCGAAGCTGCGGCGCCTGCGCGGCACCCCCTTCGACATCTTCGGCTACCACCCGGAACGCAAGGCCGAACGGGCACTGATCATCGAGTACGAGCAGGACATCGCCCTCGTCCTTGGCTCCCTCAACGCCGACACGCTGCCCCTCGCCGTGGAAATGGCCTGCCTGCCGGACGGCATCCGTGGCTTTGGGCATGTAAAGGCGGCATCAATGCGGAGCGTGGCGCAACAACGCCATGCCTTGCTGGCACGCTGGTCCGGCACGAAGGGGACACGCAGCCGAGCCGCCTAGCAGCGCCAAAGCTCTCCGCCGCACGCTGGGGGGCAAAAGCCTGCGTTCATTTCTTCACGCCGCAAATGGAATCGCACCTGCACGCCCGTAGGAAGCCCCATGCCGGGCTTTGCAGCGCGCCAGAATGGCTTCATCATCACGCCACAGCACTGCCACCCTTCATCACGAAAGCCACCCATGAAACACCTGCCCCTGCTGGCCGCCACCCTGTTGCTCGGCACATCCGCCTTCGCCGCTCCGCCCAGCAACGAATCCCTGAACCAGCTGCTTGTCGCCACCCGCATGGAACGCTCGGTCGGCGTGGCGCAGCAGAACCTGGAGCAGGCGGTACGCAACTCCATCAACCAGGGGCTGCAAGGCAAGACCCTCACGCCCAAGGGCCAGAAGGTTGTCGAGAAGTTCACCGCCGATGCAGGCGCCATCATCCGCAAGGAAATCAACTGGGCGGACCTGAAGGGTGCTTACCTCAAACTCTACGGCGAGACCTTCACCCAGGAGGAAGTGGACGGTCTGCTGGCCTTCTACCGCAGCCCGGCCGGCGTGGCCCTGCTCGAAAAGATGCCCCAGGTCACCCAGAAGTCGGCCGCCATCACCCAGGCGCGCATCGGCCCCCTGGTTGAGAAACTCAAGGCCTCCATGGCGAAGACCGTCGAGGACGCCAAGGCCGCCAAGTAAGCCTCGGCGGCCCCACCCTGCGCTCTGACGGCATGAAGTTCCCCCCCGCCCTGAAAGCCCTCCTTGCCCAGATCATCGGCAGCGCCGTCGCCCTCGCCGTCGCCCGTAGCGGCGTGCTGCCAGGCGGGCTGTGGCCGGTGATCGCAGTTCAGGCGCTGGCCGCCGCCGGCAGCGCTACCGCCCTTGGCAGCGCCACGTGGTGGCGCTGGATCCACCTCGGCTTTGCCCCGCTGGTGATGGTGGCCCTGCAACTGCACATCCCGCCGGGCTGGTATCTGGCCGCCTTCCTCGGCCTGGCGCTGGTGTTCTGGAGCAGCTTCCGCACCCAGGTTCCGCTG
>JAEUNV010000556.1 GCA_016790385.1 Zoogloea sp. | reverse complement strand
GCCTCGACGGAGTGGTGACCGATGAAGATGGCGCCGGCGTGGCGGATGCGGTCCACCCACGGGCCGGGCTCGGCCAGGGACAGCTCCAGGTGCTCCGGCGCGATGCGGTTGGCGATGTCGCAGGCCTCGGCCAGATCCTGCACCAGGATCAACGCGCCCCGATTCTTCAGGGACGTGGCGATGGTCTCCCGGCGGGGCATCTCGGGCAGCAGACGGGCGATGCTCTCTTCGACGCGGGCAATGAAGGCCGCGTCGGTGCACAGCAGGATGGACTGGGCCAGATCGTCGTGTTCGGCCTGGGCAAAGAGGTCCATGGCCACCCAGTCGGGGTTGCCTGAGCCATCAGAGATGATCAGCACCTCGGAGGGGCCGGCCACCATGTCGATGCCGACGGTGCCGAAGACCCGGCGCTTGGCGCTGGCCACATAGGCGTTACCGGGGCCGACGATCTTGTCCACCTGGGGAATGGTCGCCGTGCCATAGGCCAGCGCGGCCACGGCCTGGGCGCCACCGATGGTGAACACCCGGTCAACACCAGTGATGGCGGCAGCCGCCAGCACCAGGGGGTTCTTCTCGCCGCGGGGGGTGGGCACCACCATGATCAGTTCGGCCACACCCGCCACCTTGGCGGGGATGGCGTTCATCAGCACCGAGCTGGGGTAGGACGCCCGACCACCGGGCACGTACAAGCCCACGCGATCAAGGGGCGTGACCTTTTGGCCCAGGCGGGTGCCGGCCATGCCCGGCGCCTGATCCTCGTACTGCCAGGACTCCTGAACCTGACGGGCGTGGTAGCTGCGCACCCGCTCGGCCGCCGCTTCAAGGGCCTGCCGCTGCTCGGCGCTAAGCCCGGCCAGGGCGGCCTCAAGCTCGCCGCGGGGCAGCTCCAGGGCCGCCATGTCGGCCACGTCCAGGTGGTCGAAGCGGCGGGTGAAATCCACTACGGCCTGATCGCCATCCCGGCGCACGGCCAGCAGGATGTCGGCGACGGCCTGTTCGATGGCGGCATCGGTGCTGCCGTCAAAGGCCAGCAGGGCATCAAGGGTGGCAGCAAAGCCCGCATCGGCGGACGACAGGCGACGGATCTGGGCGCTCATGGCTTTACCGCTCCGGCAAAGGCCTCCAGCACCGGCTGGATCAGCTCGCGCTTGAGCTTGAGAGAGGCCTGATTGACGATGAGGCGGGAGCTGATGGGCATGATGTCCTCCACCTCGACCAGGTTGTTGGCCTTGAGGGTGCCACCGGTGGATACCAGATCGACGATGGCATCGGCCAGACCAACCAAGGGCGCCAGCTCCATGGAGCCATAGAGCTTGATCAGGTCCACGTGCATACCCTTGGCGGCAAAGTGGGCCTTGGCCGCGGTGACGTACTTGGTGGCCACGCGGATGCGCGCACCACGCTTGACCGCCGCGGCGTAGTCGAAATCCTTGCGCACAGCCACGCACAGGCGGCACTTGGCGCTGTTGAGGTCGAGGGGCTGGTAGAGCCCGGCGCCGCCATGCTCGATCAGGGTGTCCTTGCCTGCAATGCCCAGATCGGCCGCACCGTACTGCACGTAGGTGGGCGTGTCGGTGGCGCGCACGATGACCAGGCGCACATCGTCACGGTTGGTACCGATGATGAGCTTGCGCGAAGT
>JAEUNV010000465.1 GCA_016790385.1 Zoogloea sp. | reverse complement strand
GGCCGGCCTCAGCGTTCGGCCAGCACCATCAGGTTGCGGGGTGTCAGGCTGCGCGGGCAGAAGGTGCCGACGGTGGCCTCGAAACCGGCATCCTCCAGGCCCAGGGCGAGGTCCAGCACCAGCCATATCTCCAGTGCCCTGCGGAAAGCATGGCGGATCAATTCGAGGCGGCGGACTTCACCGCGGCGCGCCTCGCCGACGGCCTGCCAGTGCGCCCAGTCCACCTGCCCTGGCAGGGGCAGGCCTTCCCGCGTGGCGAGATGCGCGCAGTAGTCGTCGAAGCTTCCCGACAGCCAGGTGGATGCGACCGGCCGGAAGGGGCGGATGGCCTCGCCCAGGAGGGCGTTGCGCAGGGCGATGAAGCCCAGTTTCCAGGCCTGATCGCGGGCGAGACGCCGGCGTATGCGCTGCGGGGCGGTGACGGTTTCGGTGACGGCCAGGCGCAGGGTGCTGCCATCCAGGGGCAGATCAGCGTCGCGGTTGAGGGGGCGGTAGCCGTGCTGGGCACCCCGGTAATAGCAGCAGGGGGCGATGCGGTAGCTGTGGGCACCATCATCGGCGGCGTGGCGCACCAGGGAGCGGTGCAGTTCGCCGCAGGCATGCAGGGCCAGCACGCTGCGGTTGCGCACATGCTGACGGGCTGAGGTTTCCAGGGCGTCGGCGCACAGGATGGTTTGTTCGATGCCAGCCCGGGCGGCAAGGCGGGTGGCGTGGGCGCACAGGATGGGGTCGATCTCCAGCGAGCTGACCGGCTGGCCGTCGGTGAGGGCCACGCGCCTGCCCAGGTGGCCCTTGCCGGCGCACCATTCCAGCAGCGGGGCGCGGTGGGCCGGGCCGTGGGCGGCGAAGGCGTCGATCTGCTCGCGCTTGCGCAGGGGGATCTCCCAGTCGAAATGCGGCCCGGTGGGCGGCAGGGCGCGCGCCGGCAAGGGGCTGAGCTCGCTGAGGGCGCCCAGTTGTGCGGCAACCGGCAGCCGCGGCGCGAGCCAGTCCTGCAAGGCTGCCGGGTCGTCGCTGAGGCGGGCCAGGGTTTCGTCGTCCAGCCGGAGGGCGGCGTCGGCCAGTTCCGGCCATTGGGCGCACCATTCGGGGCGGCGCACGTAGAAAGGCGATGCCTGCCACAGCGCCTGGTGGCTGTTCAGGGCGAGCTGAAGTTCAAGGAAGTGTTGGCGCAGTGTCATGGGTGGGGCCGCGTGTCGGGGGGGCGCCCCGTGTTCCTGTCGGCCGGGCGCAGGCTAGCACCATTCGGGCTGGCCTCGTGCTTGCTTGCGGTTTTGGACGTGGCGTATTTCCGACAACAGGGAGCGAATCATGAAGGTCATCGTGCTCGGCGCTGGCGTGATCGGGGTGAGTTGCGCCTACTTTCTGGCCCGGGAGGGCCACGAGGTGGTGGTGCTGGAGCGCCGCGAGGGCGTGGCGCTGGAAACGAGTTTTGCCAACGCCGGCGAGGTTTCGCCGGGCTACTCGGCGCCTTGGGCATCCCCCGGCCTGCGGGCGAAGGCTCT
>JAEUNV010000462.1 GCA_016790385.1 Zoogloea sp. | reverse complement strand
GAGCGGATGCCCTTGGTCTTGGCGGCCACCAGCGACACGGCGTTGTCGAAGGCCAATGGCCCATCCAGGAGGCCGCCCTTGATCTGGCCGCGGTCGGCCATCTTGCACAGGGCCGCGGCGTCGAGGGTGGAGCGGATCTTCTCATTGACCGTTTCCACGGCCGACAGAATGGCGACCTTGGGCTCGGGCACGCCCATCATGATCGCCAGCTCGATGGCGTTCTGGATGATGTGCTCCTTGTCGGCCAGGCTCGGCTCGATGTTGATGGCGGCATCGGTGATCAGCAAGGGGTGCGGGTAGGTGGGCACGTCGGCCATGAACACATGGGAAAGGCGCCGCGCCGTGCGCAGGCCGGTTTCCTTGGACACCACCTCGCTCATCAGCTCGTCGGTGTGCAGGGAGCCTTTCATCAGGGCCTCCACCTCACCATTGCGGGCAAGCCGAACGGCTGTTTCGGCGGAGGCATGGCTGTGGGGAACGTCGATGATGCGGACACCGCGCAGGTCGATCCCGTCGCGGGCCGCCACTTCCCGGATCTTGCCTTCAGGGCCGACCAGCACCGGGATCACCAGCCCCGCGTCGCGCGCCTGGATGGGGCCGCGCAGGGACTCGGTATCGCAGGGGTGGGCCACCGCGATGGGGATGGGCTCCATGCCCCGGGTCATCTCAAGCACGTGGAGGTAGCGCTGCTGGCGATCGGAAATGGTGACTTCCGGCAGGGCCATGCGTGGGCGTTTGATCTTTTCGGTGGGGGCCATCACCTCGGCCGTGCCGTCGATGACCTTCAGCCCGTCCTGGTTGACGCACTGGCAGTCAAGCAGCAGGTGGTGGTTGTGTTCGAAGCGCTGGGTGCAGGTGATGGTGACGGTAAGGGTGTCTCCAATAGTGATGGGACGCCAGAATTTCAGCGTCTGGCCTACATAGACGGTACCCGGGCCGGGGAATTCGGTGCCGAGAATGGAGGAAATCAGCACGCTGCCCCACATGGAGTGGCCCACCACCTCACGGAACTGGCTTGAACGGGCGAATTCCGGGTCCACATGGGTGGGGTTCACGTCGCCCGACATCACCGCGAAAAGGTGGATGTCCTCGGGGCGCAAGGTACGGATGAGAACCGCAGAATCGCCCACGGCGATTTCGTCAAACGTGCGGTTCTGGATGAAATCGCGGGCTTCGCTGGTCATGTCATATCCTGGAGTTGCAATGCAGCATCGGCAATTCTACGGAAAGGCCTTGCGGGAACTTTAGCATTAGATCAAAGAAATGTTGCATTGCATCACCGCGCGGGGTTTTGTGGCGGTATGTAATTCGAGAACTGCTCCGCAAAGGCGTCAAAATCCCCCATGCTAGAATTTGTGGCATCGTCATCACAGATCATCAATGGCATTTATGGAAGTGATCGTACTGGCCGCCGGCCAAGGCAAGCGCATGCGTTCGGTGCTGCCCAAAGTGTTGCAGCCCCTGGCCGCCAAGCCCATGCTGGCCCATGTGCTCGATACCGCCCGCAGCCTTGAAGCGCGGCGCATCGTGGTGGTTTATGGCCACGGCGGTGAGGTGGTGCGCGACGCCCTTGACGCGCCCGATCTGGCCTGGGCCCGGCAGGA
>JAEUNV010000461.1 GCA_016790385.1 Zoogloea sp. | reverse complement strand
TTCGTCTTCAAACGCCCCCTGGTGGCCTTCCGCGATCAGATCGTCAAGGGCGAACCCTTCGAAACCGGCTCCGGCAAGATCGAGATCTTTTCGCCCTATCTCGCCGAGATCGACGACTGGACCAAGACCCAGTACGGCTATGCCATCCCGCCCATTCCCAAGTGGATCGAGCCCTTCGAGTCCCTCAACAGCCCGCTGACCAAGGACTACCCTTTCCACCTCATCAGCCCCCACCCGCGCTGGCGTACCCACTCGATCTTCCACAACATCCCGTGGCTGCGCGAGACCTACGATCAAGAACTGACCCTCAACGCCTCCGACGCCCGCCGGCTCGGCATCCAGACCGGCGACACGGTGGAAGACTGGAATGCCCGCGGAAAATGCGTGGTTCCGGCCTATGTCACCGAACGCTGCCTGCCCGGCGTGGCGGTGCTCTTCGAGGGCGCCTGGATGGACCTGGACGAGAACGGCGTGGACCGTGCGGGCAACCCCGATTTCCTGACCCTCGACGAACCGAGCCCGGCCGGTGCTTTCGCCTACAACACCGCGCTGGTCAACGTTAAGAAGTCCGAACTTGCCCATCGTCCCGGCTGGGACGAGCTCGCCACTGCGCGCTCCAGCGTGTTCCGGCGCGACTACTGAACACATCGCCAGCGACGCAGAAGGAGTACATAGCTATGGCTGACAAGAAGACCATCCGCAAGCTGGGGGCCGACGCCCGGGCCCAGGTGCCCGACGCCCAGGCCCGCCGCGAAGCGGCGACCTACGAGCCGGTCAAACCGGCAAAGCAGCTCGGCTTCATCCACAACAACATGGACTGCATCGGCTGCCGCGCCTGCGAGATCGCCTGCAAGGACAAGAACGGCCTTGCCCCCGGGCCGCGCTTCCGCCGCGTGATGTACGTGGAAGGCGGGCAGTTCCCCGACGTCTTTGCCTACAAGGTGAACATGTCGTGCAACCACTGTGCCGAACCGGCCTGCCTGCCCACCTGCCCCACCGGCGCCATCTGGAAACGTGCCGACAACGGCATCGTGGATATCGATTCCACCCTGTGCATCGGCTGCCGGCGCTGCGAGGCCGCCTGCCCCTATGGCGCCCCCCAGTTCGACCCGGTCGACAACCTGGTGAAGAAATGCAACATGTGCGTCGACGAGATCGACGCCGGGCGCAAACCCTACTGTGTGATGGCGTGCATGATGCGCGTGCTCGACATCGGCCCCATCGACCAGTTGCGGGCCGGCCTGGCGAACACCAAGGCCATGGTCAAGGGCGACACGCCCGTGCGCCAGGTGCAGCACATGGCCAGCCCTGAACTGACCAATCCCTCCATCGTGTTCATTGCCCATCCGAAAGGGCGCGTGGAATGAACATGCTGAAGTCCGACCCGGCACCGGCCGCCGCACTGTCCCTGGAAGCCGCTTCCGAAGATCTGGCCGCACTGGCCTGGCTGCATGAGTCCGAGCGGGACGTGATCACCCTATGTCGCCTGCATGCGGCGGGCTTTCCCGGAGGGCTGACCGTGGCCCCCCCGGACATGCCGGCGCTCGCCGAAATGGATCAGGCCCTCTCCGTCATACGCGAGGTGGGCGAAGGGCAGCGGGCCGCCCTTCAGGATGACCTCAACGCCGACTTCGCCAGCATTTACCTCACCCACGCCCTGCGTGCCTCACCCTGCGAGTCGGTATGGCTGGACGACGAAAGCCTGATGATGCAGGGCCCGAGTTTCGCGGTGCGCGACCGCTATCGCGAGCATGGGCTCAAAGCCGCCAACTGGCGTCACATTGCCGACGATCACCTCGCCAATGAACTGGCCTTCATCGCCCACCTGCTGGCGCACGGCCATGCCCGCGAGGCCTGCCGCTTCATCGACGATCACCTCATGCAATGGCTGCCGCGCTTCGCCGGCCGGGTGGCCGATCGGGCATCGACGCGCTTCTATGCAGCCCTGGCAACACTGACCCTGCAGGTCGTCGAGCGGCTGCGGCAGCAACTGAATGCCTGCGTCTGAGTCCGTCGGCCAGCTCGTCCACACAGGCCCGATGCGGGTAGCCCGATGTTGAACATCGATGAAGAACGCTGCGTGCATCGACTGACGACAGCTGCCAAGTGTCGCGCCTGCGTGGACAGCTGCCCCACCCGAGCGTGGTCCATGCACGCCGACGGGCTGGACTTGGACCCGGGCCGGTGCGATGGCTGCGGGCTTTGCGTCCCCGCCTGTCCGTCCGGCGCACTGGCGCTCGCCGAGCCGCCTGAGTTGCCCCTCGACCAGGGCGGCCTGAAGCTGATCTGCGAGCGGGCAAGCGGAACAGGTGTCCGGCTGCCATGCGTGCACGCCCTGTCCGAAGCCCGGCTGCTCGACTTGCAGCGCAATGGTTTGCGGCGCCTGATGGCCCACACCGGCGATTGCGGCGCCTGCTCCCGGGGCGCCGCCACCCCGCTCTCGGCCCGCGT
>JAEUNV010000415.1 GCA_016790385.1 Zoogloea sp. | reverse complement strand
ACCGCGGGTCCACAAAGTCTGCGTCGCCCCGGGCAACCCGGGCACGGCCCGCGAACCCGGCATCGAGAACGTGGCCATCACGGCCATTCCCGATCTGATCGACTTTGTCCGCAAGGAGCAGATCGGCCTGACCGTGGTCGGTCCCGAGGCGCCCCTCGCCGCAGGTGTCGTCGATGCCTTCCGGGCCGCCGGCCTGCCCATCTTCGGGCCGACCCGGCTCGCCGCCCAGCTCGAAAGCTCGAAGGACTTCGCCAAGCAGTTCCTGCAGCGCCACAAGATCCCCACCGCCCGCTACCAGACCTTCTCCGACCCTGTCGCGGCCCACGCCTACGTGGACGCCGAAGGCGCCCCCATCGTCATCAAGGCCGATGGCCTGGCGGCCGGCAAGGGCGTGGTCGTGGCCATGAGTCTCGACGAGGCTCACGCCGCCATCGACGCCATGCTCACCCACAACACCCTGGGGGTGCAGTACGACGAACGTGGCCCACGGGTGGTGATTGAGGAATTCATGGAGGGCGAGGAAGCCAGCTTCATCGTCATGGCCGACGGCCGTCATGCCCTGCCCCTGGCCACCTCCCAGGATCACAAGCGCCTGAAGGACGCCGATCTGGGCCCCAACACCGGCGGCATGGGGGCCTACTCTCCCGCCCCGGTGGTCACCCCCGAGGTCCATGCTCGCGCCATGCGCGAAGTGATCATGCCGACCCTGGCTGGCATGAGCGCCGAGGGCCTGCCCTACACGGGCTTTCTGTACGCTGGGCTGATGATCGACGCCAAGGGTGCCCCCCGGGTGGTCGAATTCAACTGCCGCATGGGCGACCCGGAAACCCAGCCGATCATGATGCGCCTCAAGTCGGACCTGGTGGACCTGGTCGAGGCCGCCATCGCCGGCAAGCTGGACAAAGTCGAAGCCGAGTGGGACCGTCGCTTTGCCCTCGGAGTGGTGATGGCCGCTGCCGGCTACCCGGACAGCCCTCGCAAGGGTGATGCCATACACGGTCTGCCCGCCGTTGCCGCCGACGATGCCCACGTCTTCCACGCCGGCACCACCGAAACGGGCGGCGAGATCCGCACCAGTGGCGGTCGCGTGCTGTGCGTTACCGCCCTCGGCGACAATGTCAGAAGTGCCCAGAAACGCGCCTACGAGCTGGTGGACCAGATCCACTTCGATGGCATGCAGTGCCGACGTGACATCGGCTACCGGGCCATCGGCCGCAAGGGCTGAATACCACCATGACGAAACAACCCTCTCGCTCACGCTGTTCGCTCCCCGGGCGGGCGGCAGCAAGCTTGACTCGGGTCGGCGCATACTGACATGCCCCATCTGCGCATCGAGTACAGTGAAAACATGGTCGGCCGCTTTGACGGGGACAGCCTCGCCCAGGCAGCCGCTGATGCCCTCCTTTCCAGTGGCGTCTTCAACCCGCCCGACTCCATCAAGGTCCGCCTGATCCCGGTAAGGCATTTCCGGGTCGGCAGCGGCGCAGACCACGGCTTTGTGCACGCCGAGCTGGCCATGCTCTCGGGTCGCGACAAGCCCACCAAACAACGACTCACCGAGGCCCTGGTGCTGGCCATGAGCAGCTGCATCGGTCCGGGCGGGCAGATCGTGCAGATTACCGCCGATGCGCATGACATGGACCGGGAGGTCTACGCCAAGCGCTTGCTGCCTGCCAGCTGAGCATCCACCTCGCGGCTCCCCATAGCCGTTCATGAGTAGCCGGAACAACGTCCATGCCCGACCGCACCGCCGTCAAAGCCTATCTCCTCGCCCTGCAGGCCCGCATCGTTTCCGCCCTTGAGCAGTTCGATGGCAAGCCCTTCGTCACCGACAGCTGGACCCGCCCAGCCGGTGGAGGTGGCCTGACCCGCCTCATCGAGGACGGCAACTTCTTTGAACGGGGCGGCTGCAACTTCTCCCATGTAATGGGCGAAGGCCTGCCCCCCTCCGCAACAGCCGCTCGCCCGGAACTCGCCGGCCGCAGCTATGAAGCCATGGGCGTCTCACTGGTCCTGCATCCGCGCAACCCCTATTGCCCAACTGTGCACATGAACGTGCGCTTCTTCATTGCAAGCGGCGAGGGGAAGGATGACGTGTGGTGGTTCGGTGGCGGCATGGATCTGACCCCCTACTATCCGCTCGAAGAGGACGTCCGCCATTTCCACGCCACCTGCAAGGCTGCCGTGCTGCCCTGGGGCGAAGCCGAATACACCCGCCTGAAGGACTGGTGCGACCGCTACTTTTTCCTCAAGCACCGCAATGAGCCGCGGGGTGTGGGCGGCCTGTTCTTTGATGACCACGGCGCCGATGGCCGAGTGGATTTTGACGCAGCTTTCGCCATGACCCGCAGCGTGGGCGACGCCTTCCTGCCGGCCTACCTGCCCATCGTCGAACGCCGCCGGAACACAGCCTACGGCGAGCGTGAGCGTGACTTCCAAGCCTATCGTCGGGGGCGCTACGTGGAATTCAACCTGGTCTTCGACCGAGGCACCCTCTTCGGCCTGCAATCGGGCGGGCGGACGGAGTCCATCCTGATGTCCATGCCACCCATCGTCAAATGGCGCTACGACTGGCACCCGGAAGCCGGAAGCCCGGAAGCCCGCCTTTATACCGATTTCCTGGTAACACGGGACTGGACCTGAACCTCACCCTGCAAAACCGAAGAGGCCGCTGGATCGCTCCAGCGGCCTCTTCGGTTTTGGCGCCTGTGAAAACGCCCGGCGCGCCTGCTGGCGCCCGGGCGTTGTACGACAGCCCGCCGGGCTGTTCGTGTGCGTTCAGATCTTGCCGACCAGATCCAGGGACGGGGACAGGGTGGCTTCGCCCGGGGTCCACTTGGCGGGACAGACTTCACCCGGGTGGGAGGCCACGTACTGGGCGGCCTGCACCTTGCGCAGCAGTTCCTTGGCATCACGGCCAATGCCCAGATCGTGAATCTCGGCGACCTTGATCACGCCCTCGGGGTTGATCACGAAGGTGCCGCGCAGGGCCAAACCCTCTTCCTCGATCATCACGTCGAAGTTGCGGGTGATGGCGCCAGTCGGGTCGCCGATCATCGGGTAGTTGATCTTCTTGATCGTGTCGGAGGCGTCGTGCCAGGCCTTGTGGGTGAAGTGGGTGTCGGTGGAAACGGAGTAACACTCAACGCCCAGCTTCTGGAATTCGGGGTACACATCAGCCAAGTCGCCCAGTTCGGTCGGGCAGACGAAGGTGAAGTCGGCGGGATAGAAGAAAACCACGGACCACTTGCCCTTCAGGTCGGCGTCGGTGACCGGAACGAACTTGCCATTGCTGTATGCGGTGGCCTTGAACGGCTTGATTTCGGTATTGATCAGGGACATTGCGTTTCCTTCACTGGTTGAGAAGAGTTTGAACCCACATGATAGGCC
>JAEUNV010000348.1 GCA_016790385.1 Zoogloea sp. | reverse complement strand
AGGGCCGCACAGACGTCGGCGGCCCGCTCGCGGGACGAATCGACAACGAGAACTCGGAGCATTGGGCAGGACCTCAAAAACACATGTACTGGTCTAGCACGAAGCACGCCAGGGAGCGGCCTTTCCCCGCGATCAGTGTCCGGCCTCCACCCCGCAATCCAGCACGAGCACCGACACATCGTCCGCCGCCGACTGTCCGGCCAGGTGACGGTTCAGCGCCTGACGCAATCCTTTAAGCCTTTCGGCGCGCGGAGTAACGTTCAGAACGTTTTCGAGGCCGGCGCGGCCGAAGGGCCGACGATCGGCATTCTCCGCCTCGGTGAGGCCATCCGAGCAGAGCACGAGTTGCCCGGGGGCATCCCAGTGCAGGGCTTCACAAGCCACACCCTCCTGGGCGGATGGCAGGATGCCAAGGGGCAGCTGACGGGAGATGAAGCACTGCCGCACCTGCCCTCCATCATCGACTAGCAGCACATCCGGCACGCCGCCCACCCAGATCTTCCCCTCAGGTCGGCTTCCGTCCAGACGCACCAGCGCCGACGCGACGAAATGCCCGGACGGCAGCAGGCCGCACAGCAGGTCATTGAGTTCAGTCACCAGCACCTCCAGCGGCACATTGCGGGCGGCGCCCCGATAGAAGGCGCCCAGGGCCGGCAACACGCTCACGGCAGCCGCCAGCCCGTGGCCGGTCGCATCGGCCAGCATGGCGTAAAGCGCGTTGTCAGCCGAGCGCGCCACCGCCACCACGTCACCCGAAAAATTGCGGGCCGGCATCACCGCGTATTGGACAGCTTTGTCATGCAACCAGTCGGAACGGATCTGCCGCTCCATGATGTTCATGGCCAACGCCTGCTCGCGCTCGGACTCGTCGTGATAGCGCTGGAGACGGGCCGCATCGTCCGCCAGCTTTCGCTGAATGCGGCGGGCCTCGGAGACGTCACGAATCACGCCAATGAACATGCGGCGGTTGGGCAGATGCAGATCCGATACACCGAGCTCGATGGGAAAGACCGTTCCGTCCTTGCGCACCGCCTCAAGCTCCCGGATCTGACCGATGACCCGCTTTTCGCCCGTCTCCAGGTAACGATGCAGATAGCCATCGTGCGCCTCCGCGTAGCGCTTGGGCATGAGTGTGCGCAGGTTCTGCCCGAGCATTTCGGACGCGCTATAGCCGAAGATTTTGCACATCGCCCGATTGACCGAAAGGATATTGCCCTCCACATCGGCGGACACAATGCCGTCGATCACGCCATTGGCCACCGCCCGCACCTGCTCCAGGGAGCTGGACAAACGCCGCTGCATTTCGAGGAGGCGCCTCAGCGCCCTGAAGCGCGCCGAGAAAACGGGAAAGGAGAGGGGCTTGGCGAGGTAATCGTCGGCACCGATGTCGAGCCCATGGACGATATCGACCTCGCCACTCAGGGCGGAGAGGATGATGATGGGAACCCAATGGTCGCCGGCGATCGAGCGGATCTGCCGGATGGCCTCGAATCCGTCCATGCGCGGCATCATCAAATCCATCAGCACCACATCCGGCATTTCACGCCGGAAGACATCCACCGCCTCGAGACCATCGCTGGCGAAAAGCGGGGTGCAGTCCAACTCGGCGAGGAAGGCGGCGACGATCGTCCGGTTTGAGGCGATATCGTCAGCAATCAGCACCCGCAGGGTCTTTTCAGTCATGGCACTCCCCCCATGAGATCAGGGGGAAGGGCCGCGCTGCGCACGCCCGCGTTTGAAGCCCGGCTGTCAGGAGGGTCATGAGTGCGCTCCCGGCTTGGCGACCGTCACGACCACCTGGTTGCCCGGCGGAAGGTAGGTCAGACTGGCAAAAGACATCTGGCGGGACAGGGCAATCCCGCGACCATTGGGCGCAAAGGCCCGTTCGGGGTCGAAGTCGAGGAATCCTCGCCAGTCAAAACCCGGGCCATCGTCATGTATCTCGAAAACCCAGCGTGAATCGTCGCCTCGTACCCTCAAACGGACCGTCTTGTGCCGATTCTCTTCGAGGGTCAGGCGGCGAGCCACTTCCTCCTCCCAGCAATCGGCCTCGCGAAGGCGGCGCTTTTCGGCAAAATCGATGCCCAGGTTGCCGTGCTCAACCCCATTCACCAGCAGCTCGGAGAGCCCCAAGGCCAGGCTCTCCGGTTGCGCGCCCAGGAGCGCAATGAAGGACGCCAGGGCACGGGCCTGTTCGAGGGTTCGGATGGTAAAGGAGCCCTCCGTAAGGCAGGCCAGCGCGTGCTCATGGTCGGCCAGGCTGGCCTTCAGCTCCCGGTGCACACGCATGTCGTCCAGCGCGGAGCGGATGATGGTCTGAAGGGCCTCGCCCTCGAAGGGTTTGGTGAGGTAGTAGAAGGCACCCGCGGCCAGCCCCTCGCGCACCTGCTCGGGAGAGGTCGCCGCCGTCTGCATGATCACCGGGATGGACCCAAGGCGCTCGTCCGCCTTGAGCTTCTTGAGCAGCATGATGCCGTCCATGCCGGGCATCATGCGATCCAGGAGGACGAGATCAAAGGCACTACCGGGCTGACTCAATTCCACCCACGCCGCTTCGCCCGACTCCACCATGACCAAGTCAAAGTTCATCCCGTCCAGGTACTCGGCAACGATGTCCAGATTGAAGGGTTCGTCATCGACGACCAGTATTCGTACCTTGCTCATTCAGGCTTCCTCAGGTTCGACAAGTGCCGGGCAGGCTGTCGGCAGCGCTGCGCCCAGCGGCAAATTGACGGTGAACTCCACGCCTCCCGCAGGGTTGGCGCGGGC
>JAEUNV010000341.1 GCA_016790385.1 Zoogloea sp. | reverse complement strand
GCGGTCGTACTCGGCATTCTCGTAGTTGGCCGCGTTCTCACCCTGACTCTTGACCTTGCCCTGCGCGCCATAAAGCAGGAACAGGAAATTCTCGGGATCCGGGTAGTCGGCATTCCAGCCCCAGTAGAACAGTTGTGCGTTGCCCTTGCGGATCTTGTCCTGAAAGCGGTTGTAATCCGTCGCGCGAACCACGAGCTGAACATCGAGCTTGCGGAATTGCTTGGACAGCCAATCCACGGTGGACTTGTCGCCCATGCCACTGCCCGTCGTATCCAGGTTAACCACCAGCGGCTCACCCGTCTTGGCATCGCGCCCCCCCGGGTAGCCCGCCTCGCTCAGCAGACGTCGGGCCTCCTCAACGGACTTGCGGCGCGGCTGTCCGTCAACCCAGTCGTAAACGTAAGGATTGACCCCCGCCTTGTCGGCCCGATAGCCGAAGATTCCCGGGGGAATCGGATGCATCGCGGGAACGCCCCGACCATTCTGGAAAACGGCAATGAACTCCTCCTGATCGATCGCAATCGAGATGGCCAAACGCAACTTGCGTGCGCGCTCACTGTTGCCCCCCACCACCGGGTCAAGCATGTTGAAGCCCATGTACGCCACGGTCGGCGCTACGGACGTGTTGAGCTTGATGCCTTTGGCCACCATCTCGTCGCTCAAGGTGACATCACCCTGCCCTCCCATCTGGACGGCCTGGTCAAAGTTATCCGACGACACGCCCGAGGCATCGTAATAACCCTGAAGAAACTTGTTCCAGTAGGGAATACTCTCCTTCTCCCGCGTAAACACCACGGTATCGATGAAGGGAAGCGGCTCACCACAATCTTTCAACAGATTGGCAGCCCTATCTTCTTCCTCGCCCTCGCACGGATAGGTGTCTCCGTGGTAATTGGGGTTCCTGACCAACACCATGCGAGCATTGGGATTGTTCTCCCGCAGCATGTAGGGCCCTGTACCGACAGGCCACCAGTCGAGCGTCAGGTTGCGCTCAGCCATTCCGGGCTGTGAAAAAAAACGGTCTACTTCGAAAGGAACCGGCGCAAAGAAAGGCATGGCCAACCAGTAGGGAAACTGGGGATAGGCCCCCTTGATCCGGACCTTGTACGTGTAGCGATCCACCACCTCCACACCGCTCATGGGGTAACTGCGCAGATCGATCCAGCCCTGCTTTTCGGTGCTGGCCTTCTCCCCTGCAACCAACAGGGCGTGAAGATCCTTCAAACCGACAATGTAGTCCCCCATCAATTCCAGCACCGGTGAATGCAATCTGGGATGGGCGAGGCGTTTGATCTGATAGACGTAATCCTCCGCCGTCAACTCCCTCGTGCCGGTGCGTGGAAAATCTCCAAGGCTGCGCTTTCCAACCAGCCCCTTCGGACCGAGATCGAGATAAACGGGCTTGCCGGAATCATCGAGGGCAAAGGCCGGATGAGGTTGATAGCGGATACCCGGCACAATCTGGATCTCATACTCGCTATGCGCCACCTTTGCCGGGTCGGCACCCGCAGGCAGCAGACGTCCGGCCTCGTCATACAGACGCACGACCGGCATCGCCCTGGCCGTCGCCGGACCGAGTTGAAACGGTCGTTTTAGATAGTGATATTGGAGAGGTGGCTCGTAGATCTGGTACAGAAACGTCGCCTCGTCCTCACTGTAGGACTGCACAGGATCGAGATGCTTGGGGCGCTGGGTAAAGGCGGTGTAAAGAATGTTCCCGCCCCGCTCCGCCGCCGGATAAGGGTCGTTCCAGATCTGCCCACAGCCGGTCGCAACGGTAGCCAGGAGGAAGCTTGCAAGGTATCGGATCATCGCGCGCATGCCCGCAGTCTACCGGATGCGCTGAAATCCGCGACAACACGCGCCCGGGAAAGCATCCGTTATAATTGGAACGTTATTCACTGGAGACACCTTACATGGGCTTTCTCGCCGGCAAACGCATTCTGATCACCGGATTGCTGTCAAACCGCTCGATCTCCTATGGGATCGCTAAGGCCATGCACCGGGAAGGCGCCGAACTCGCCTTCACCTACCAGAACGAACGCTTTCAGGATCGTGTCACAAAGATGGCCGCCGAATTCGGCAGCACCATGGTGTACGCCTGCGATGTGCAGAGCGACGACGAAATCGCCAAGCTGTTCAGCCAACTCGGCCAACAGTGGGATGGCCTGGATGCTCTCGTTCATTCAATCGCCTTCGCACCGAGCGAGGCATTGGAAGGCGACTTCCTCGATAGCGCAAGCCGCGAAGCCTTCCGCATTGCCCATGAAATCAGTGCCTACAGCTTTCCGGCACTTGCCAAGGCCGCCCGCCCCATGATGAAGGGCCGCCATGGATGCATGCTGACCATGTCTTATCTCGGTGCCGAACGCACCATGCCCAACTACAACATTATGGGTCTCGCAAAAGCCAGCCTCGAAGCCGCAGTACGCTACATGGCTGTCAGCCTCGGGCCGGAAGGCACTCGCGTCAATGCAATATCTGCCGGCCCGATCAAGACATTGGCCGCATCCGGCATAGGCAGTTTCGGCAAGTTGCTTGCATTTAACGAACGCAATGCGCCCCTGCGCCGCAACGTAACCATCGACGAAGTGGGCAATGCCGCGGCCTTCCTGTGCTCCAATCTTGCCAGTGGCATCACCGGTGAAATCATGTATGTGGACGCCGGCTTCAATATCACGGCCCTCGGGAATCCCGATCAAGGCAACTGAACGAGGTTCCGTCGCATCAGGCGTGTGCGTGCATTCCGCACGCGCGAAAAAAGGCCCCTCTCGACAAGGGGCCTTTTTTTACGAGCAGGTCATTTCTCCTTTGAGCCTTCCAGCATCGCGGCGTTAACCTTCACGCCATGGTGCTTGCGCAGGGCCGAAAGATAAGCCGAAAAATCCTGCTCAGCCAATAAACGTGCGTACTGCTGTTTGATAGCCTGAAGACGTGGATCTTCTGCACCTGTCGCACTCGGGCGACTTACCTTCTCAACGCGGAAGACCACATAACCGGCGCCAGGAAGCTTCACACCAGCGAAGCTCGGCAACTTATCCGTGGGAGCCCGGAAAATCGCCCTCAAGACCTCAGGCGGAAAACCCTGCTCCATCCGCTTGACCGGCCGTGAAGCCCCCCATTCAAGGGGTACGGCATCGCCCTTGTTCAACTGCGCCAGCTTCTTCTCACCATCCTTATCGGCCAGTTGGGCGGCCTCCTCCTGGATCAGAAGCTTCTCTATATCCGCCTTGACCTCGTCAAACGGACGCAAAGCCGCAGGCTTCGACTCGACAACCCGCGCAGCAACGAGAACCCCCTTACCCACATCAACAGCGTCGGTATTACGCTTGTTCTTCAAGGAATCATCGGAAAACAGCGCCGCCACAAGTTTTTCGTTGTCGAACGGAGCAGGAGCCTTTCCATTTCGTGCGAACCAGCCGCTGGTCTGAACCGCGAGCTTGTATTTCTCGGCAGCGGGCTTGAGGCTGTCGGCCTGCTCGTAAACCATGTTGGTGAAACCTTCCGCAAGCTCAGCAAACTTGCGCCCTGCCTCGGCCTTCTTGAGCTCCGCGGCAATCTCGTTGCGGACCTCTTCAAAAGGTCTGACCTGCTCCGCTTTCACACCCGCCAGCTTGATGATGTGGAATCCGAAATCCGACTGCACCACAGCCGAAACATCGCCCTCTTTCGCCAGGCCAAAAGCCGCATCTTCAAACGGCTTTACCATTGCACCGCGACCGAAGAAACCGAGATCTCCTCCGCGCTCCGCCGAACCCGGATCTTGCGAGTTCTCCTTGGCAAGCTTGGCAAAATCAGCCGGATTGGCCTTCACCCGCTCGAGCAGACCGTCGATCTTCTCCCTTGCCGCCTTTAGCGCCGCCTCGCCCGCATCCTTGCGTGCCTGAATCAGGATATGACTGACGCGCCGCTCCTCATCCTTGCGAAAACGCTCAGGATGGGCATCGTACTCCTTGCGCAC
This sequence comes from Zoogloea sp., assembly GCA_016790385.1. Lineage (GTDB taxonomy): Bacteria > Pseudomonadota > Gammaproteobacteria > Burkholderiales > Rhodocyclaceae > Zoogloea. The sequence continues at coordinate 4,659 of JAEUNV010000341.1, read as the reverse complement.
TTCGGCCTCGCCCACGTTCAGCTGAGCCGCCAGGGATTCAGGGCTAAGAGTCAGATATTCGGCGCGGACCTGGGCCGGAATCTCGAAACGCGCACGATTGGCATCGTAGAACTTCTGCGCCGCCCCATCAGCCAACTTGACTGACGCGGCGTACTGCTGCGCACTCAGACGCGCCTCGCTGACCAGACGCTCCTCAAACTGCACCGCAAAGACGCGCTCAGCGGAAGCGCTCGAAACGATCGTTCCCTCTGCAACCGCACCAAGCACTTGCTTCAATGCCAGATCATTGCGAAGACGGGATTCGAAAGCTGGCTGATTCATGCCCTGCGCCTTGAGCACCGCCTCATAGCGCGGCAGGGAAAACTGACCGTTCTCCTGGAATGCAGGAATGCCCGCAATCGTCTCCCGCATCTGCTGATCGGACACGCTCAGGCGTCGTTGCCCCGCATCCAGGGCCAGCAGGCGCTGATTGATCAGATTATCCAGAACCGCCTTGCGTGCCTCGGTCGTCTCAAGCATGGCGGGATTGAAGTTCTCGCCCATGGTGCTGCGCAAACGCTCCTGCTGCTCACGCAGCGCTTGCTGGAAATCCAACTGGGAAATCGGTGCGCCGCCGACCGAAGCCAGTTCGCCCCCACTACCTGCGTTCTTGACGTAGGAATCGACCCCCCAGAAAGCGAAAGGTAGAGTGATCAAAAGCAGAAAGAGCTGAACAATCCTCTTGTTGTTGCGCACGGCGTCAAACATGCTGAATCCTCGGTTGCTGCATACGGCGGATGATCTCTTGGATGGCGGATGCAAAAAAGGCGAACTTGCGTTCGCCTAATGAAGTGCGGCAGCTACCAAAGCTGCCCTGCTGCTTTCAGGTCAATTCACGCGCCCTGAGAACGACAGGAGCCCGGATCTGGCACCATACGTTCAAGGCTTCAGAAGTCTACCCGCTGCCGGATTGACGAACAAGCCCCGAACAGGCGCCGCGAGGCATGTCGATCACCACGGAATCCGATGGCGCGAAAAAGAAAGGCCACTTCTGTGGCCTCTTGGAGGTCGGACATTGCCTGACCAGAGTTGGCGGAGTGGACGGGACTCGAACCCGCGACCCCCGGCGTGACAGGCCGGTATTCTAACCAACTGAACTACCACTCCTGACTGAATAGCCACCTGAATAAAGGTGGTGGGTGCTGACGGGGTCGAACCGCCGACATTCGCCTTGTAAGGGCGACGCTCTACCAACTGAGCTAAGCACCCGCTGGATTCGCCACGAGAAAGCGACGAAATCAACAGCCAATTAGTTTAGCGCATCTTTCAACGCTTTTCCAGGCCTGAACTTGGGAATTTTTGCCGACTTGATTTTGATGGTCGCTCCTGTGCGGGGATTACGGCCCGCACGCGCTGCCCGCTTACCCACATGAAACGTTCCGAAACCAACCAGGGTTACCGTTCCCCCCTTTTTCAAGGTCTGTTTCACTGCCGAAACCGTCGCATCCAACGCCCGACCCGCAGCCGCCTTGGAAATCTCGGCCGCCGATGCAATCTGATCAATCAACTCGGATTTATTCATACTCGCCCCCTCATTATGGAAATTGACAAACAGGACACTCCGACATCAACCGACAAAAACGAAGGCTTTTCAAGCCCGGAAAACGCTACGCTTGGCCTTTTATATAACGCGCTAAAAATCGGGATGTCAAGGAAACGAGTCGCACCAAATGAGTGACGGCTAGCACCGCCAAAAGGGGGGAAACGCAATGCAAAAAGCCCGCAGATGCGGGCTTTTTGCATTGCAACACGTAAGTGGCTGGTCCCCCCGACAGGAATCGAACCTGTATCTAGCGCTTAGGAGGCGCTCGTTCTATCCATTGAACTACGGAGAGATGGGCCCGGCATTCTAGCTGCACAGCATCAGGAAAGCCATGCCTGGATAACCCGGCATGGCGGATGACGCCCCCGATTGCAACGACACTCAGTGCTTGACGACTTCACCATTGACCAGTGGCTCTGCGGGCGATGCCACCGCTGCCTCACCTTGAGGCACGTCCGGAAGAGCTTCCGGCATACGCTCCAGAGCGTGCTCCAGCACCTGATCAATCCACTTGACCGGAATGATCTCCAAGCCGTTCTTAACGTTGTCCGGAATCTCGGTAAGATCCTTGACGTTCTCCTGCGGGATCAGTGCGATCCGGATACCTCCCCGCACTGCAGCAAGCAGCTTCTCCTTGAGACCGCCAATGGGCAGGACTTCACCTCGTAACGTGATCTCACCAGTCATTGCGACGTCGCAACGTACCGGGATTCCAGTCAGGACCGAAACAAGACCCGTGCAGATTGCGATCCCCGCAGAAGGACCATCCTTGGGGATGGCGCCCTCCGGCAAGTGGATGTGGATATCGGACTTCTGATAGAAATCCTCTTGGATACCCAGCGAACGCGAGCGACGACGCACCACGGAAAGTGCCGCCTGAATGGACTCCTGCATCACCTCGCCCAGCTTGCCGGTGGTCATGATCTTGCCCTTACCGGGCAAAGCAACCGCTTCGACCGTCAGCAACTCGCCGCCAACCTCCGTCCATGCCAAGCCCGTCACCTGGCCGACCTGGTTTTCCTTCTCGGCAACACCAAAACTGTACTTGTGCACTCCGAGGTACTTATCGATGTTCTTGGAATTGACCACCACCTTCGCCTTGCGCTTACCCAGCACCAAGGCTTTCACGACTTTGCGGCAAACCTTTGAAATTTCGCGCTCAAGACCCCGCACACCTGCCTCACGGGTATAGAAACGGACGATATCGCGGATCGCATCCTCGGTGACCGACAGTTCCTCGCGCTTGATCCCATTGTTCTTCATCTGCTTCGGAACAAGGTAGCGCTGGGCAATGTTGACCTTTTCATCCTCCGTGTAGCCTGATAGCCGGATCAGCTCCATCCGGTCCAGCAACGGCGCCGGGATGTTCAGGGTATTGGCCGTGGCTACAAACATCACATCGGACAAGTCGTATTCCACCTCAATGTAGTGGTCAACGAAAGTCGAGTTCTGCTCGGGATCCAGCACCTCAAGCAGCGCAGAGGATGGATCGCCGCGAAAATCCTGCCCCATCTTGTCAACTTCATCGAGCAGGAACAGGGGGTTGCGCACAGCAACCTTGGACATGTTCTGCAGGATTTTGCCCGGCATGGAGCCGATGTATGTACGACGGTGACCACGGATTTCAGCTTCGTCCCGCACGCCACCCAAGCTCATACGAACAAACTTGCGGTTGGTGGCGCGAGCCACCGACTGGCCGAGGGAGGTCTTGCCGACACCCGGAGGGCCGACCAGACACAGGATCGGCGCCTTGAGCTTATCCACCCGCTGTTGCACGGCAAGATACTCAAGGATGCGCTCCTTGACCTTCTCGAGGCCATAGTGCTCGGTATCCAGCACCTTCTCAGCCTCAGCCAGATCCTTACTGATACGGGACTTCTTCTTCCAAGGCAGGCCGACAAGAGTCTCGATGTAGTTACGCACTACGGTGGCTTCGGCCGACATGGGCGACATCAGACGGAGCTTCTTGAGCTCGGCCTGGGCCTTGGCCATGGCCTCCTTGGTCATCCCGGCGGACTTGATCTTCTTGTCCATCTCCTCAAGATCGGCACCGTCTTCACCTTCACCGAGTTCCTTTTGGATGGCCTTGACCTGTTCGTTCAGGTAGTACTCGCGCTGGCTCTTCTCCATCTGGCGCTTGACGCGGCCGCGGATGCGCTTCTCGACCTGAAGGATGTCCAGTTCGGTCTCCAGCTGATTGAGCAGGCGCTCAAGACGCTCACCCGCGTCGAGCATCTCGAGGATTTCCTGCTTCTGCTCAAGCTTCAGGGGCAGATGGGCGGCGATGGTATCCGCCAGCCGACCAGGCTCCTCGATGCCCGACAGGGAGCTGAGGATCTCGGGCGGAATCTTCTTGTTGAGCTTAACGTACTGGTCAAACTGGCTGATGATGGCCCGACGCATGGCCTCGACTTCATTGTTTGGCGCCTCAGCGGCCGGCATAGGGCTGGCCTTGGCAACAAACAGGGTGCGCAGATCTTCAACTGAAACCACTCGGGCACGCTGAACACCTTCGACAAGCACCTTCACGGTGCCATCGGGCAGCTTGAGCATCTGGAGAATATTGGCAATGCAGCCCAGGTCGTACAGATCCTCAGCAGAAGGCTCATCCTTCGCAGCGGACTTCTGGGCCACCAGCAAAATGCTCTTGCCGGCTTCCATCGCATTTTCGAGCGCCTTGATGGACTTGGGGCGACCCACGAAAAGCGGGATCACCATGTGCGGAAACACCACCACGTCGCGCAGCGGCAGCAGCGGGAGTTCGATCAGTTCTTCGGGTAGGTCAAGCGTGCTCGACATGATTTTTCCTTTAAAGGCACTAAGGCCCCATATGGGGCCCTAGTGACATCAATTCAAGCAGTACAACGAAAAACTTCTGCTTGATGTCAGTTGGAGCCGGAGACCTTTGGTTGATCGGCGTAGATCAGGATTGGTTTGGTGCCGCCATCAATCATGCCTTCGTCGATCACAACCTTGGAAACGTTTTCCATGGAGGGCAGTTCGTACATCGTATCCAGCAGCGTGCCTTCGAGAATCGAACGCAGGCCACGGGCACCCGTCTTGCGCTTCAGTGCCTT
>JAEUNV010000334.1 GCA_016790385.1 Zoogloea sp. | reverse complement strand
TGCACCCCGATCTTGGGGGTGAAATGGAACGCGGCTGTCTGCAAGGGCAGCGATATCTGCGGATAGAGCGTCAGGCGGCGGCCTTCGTCCTGGGTGGGGTGGCTGAAGGCGACGAACTCACTGGCCAACTGAAAGGCGGTGCCACCGGGCAGGTCGGGACGATTCGCCATCAGCATCAACTGGGGCAGGCGTTTGTAGGGAATGCTGACCGGTGCGGCACCCGTCTTGGGATCGTCGAGGGTCTGGAAAGCCTGCAGCATGCCGGTGGCGGTCCACCACCCACCGCCCGCGTAGGTTACCGAGCCCTGGCGCAGCAGGTTGACCTGGGAGGTCAAGGCGAGGCGTGTGCTCAGGTCGATGAAGTAGCGGGGGTCGGAAACACCGTTGAAGTTGATGTTGCTGGTCCACCCGCCACCGAAGTTGTGGTCGTGCCTCACCGAGCCGACGTAGCGGCTGCGCCCCTCAACCTGGTCCTGGGGCATGTATTCCAGGTAGGTGATGCCACGGTAGTTGGGGTTGATGTAGCGCGCCTCGTTGCGGAACTGCAAGCCCCGGCGCCCCATCAGGCGGGTGGTCAGGGTGTCATCGTAGTTTGGCGCGAGGTTGAAGTAGTAAGGCACCGACAGATCGAAACCGACCTTGTTGGAGGTGCCGAAGGTGGGCGACAGGAGACCGGACTTGCGGCTCTCACCCAAGGGGAAGTCGGCCCAGGGCAGATAGGCCACGGGAACCCCCTTGAACCACAGGGAGCCATGGCGTGCTTCGCCCACTTCCGAATCGTAATCCAGGTCCAGCTCCTTGGCCTGGAGGTACCAGTCGGGCCGGCTCGGCTTGCAGGTGGTCCAGGAGGCATTGGTAAAACGGAACTGGTTTTCACCCTCGAGTACGAGAGAGTCGGCCGACCCGTGGCCGTTTATGGGCTGCTGACTGACCGGCAGCGATTGCCCGGGAAGCAAGGGCGCCTGCCCGGGACGGGGACCACGCCCCGGCCTGCTGATGGAATAGCTCGGCGAATCGAAGACACCCGACTGCTCCTGCACCTTGATGCGGGCGTGGGGGCCGGTCATCTCGTCGGCACCCCGCAGCACCCGCACATTGCCGGTGGCCTCCACCTCGTCGGTAAGCTCGAAATAGTGCAGGCTGTCGCCATCGACCCGGGTGGCATCGCGCAACAGCGTGGCGTTGCCCTCGGCAACGGCATCCACGTCCTGTCGGCCTCGAACCCGGTCGGCGGTGATGCGCGTGCCTCCGGGCGCCAGCGCAGGCCCGGGTGCAGGCAGGGCACTGGCCGACCGCGCTCCGGCAGGCGAGGCGCTACGTGCAGCCGCTGTCGGTACGGCTGGGGCCACGGCGGGCGTCACGGCGCGGGGTACCGCGCGGGCCGCCGGCGGCTTGCCGAGCAGGGCCGGCGACACCACGAAGGGCGGAAGATCGTCGGCGCTCGCCCGACCCCACAGGGCGAACAGGGCGATGGACAGGAAGCGCAACTGGGTACGTGGTTTCATCCCGGGGCAGGAACCAGCCGG
>JAEUNV010000292.1 GCA_016790385.1 Zoogloea sp. | reverse complement strand
CGTGGTGGTGCCGGCCCCTGAGGAGCCGGTGACCACGATGATGGGGTGCTTCATGGACATGGCCGCTTCCCGAAAGTGAGTAGTTTTGGAACAGGTCACGGCGCATGGCCTGTTCCAAAAGTACTCTGTCGCGGGATCTTGGGCCTCGACGGGCGGATCTAGCAATAAACAGGCCGCAGGCGGGTCAATGACCTCTCAGGAATGGGCGTGCAACCAGGTGCGCCATTGCTCGAAAAGGGCGGGGCTGGCCGCCGCAATGACCGAGCGCTTGATGGCCGGGCCGGCGGTGAGGGGGGTTCCGCCCAGGCTGCTGTAGCTGCCGCCGGCTTCTTCGAGAATCAGCCGGCCGGCGGCGTAATCCCATAGCATCTGGCCGCCGTGCAGGTAGACGTCGAGACGGCCGGCGGCCACGTAGCACCATTCGAGGGCACTGGAGCCGAAATTGCGCTGGGAATAATAGGGCGGGCGCACGGCCAGCTCATCGCCAAGGTGGTGGCTGATGCGCTTGAAGTCCACGCCGGCGACGGCCTCCTTGAGATGGCGCGCGGGCTGACGCATCGGCAGCGAGATGTCATTGAGCCAGGCACCTGCTCCGCGTCCGGCATAGAAGGCTTCGTCGGTGACGGGGTTGTACACCACGCCGATCTGCGTCTTGTGATTGACAAGGTAGGCAACGGCGACACCAAAGAAGGGAATGCCGTTGGCGAAGTTTGTGGTGCCGTCGATGGGGTCGATGACCCACAGCCCATTGATACCCTCGTGCCATACCCGGCCCTGTTCCTCGGCGGTCATCTCTTCGCCAAGCACAGGTGCCATGATGAGCTTGGGCAGGCACTCCACGAGGGCGGCCTGGGAGGCCAGATCGGCCTCGGTGAGCACACTGCCGTCGGCCTTGTGTTCGCGCACGGCGCGCAGGTAGCGGGGCAGGATGATCTCGCGGGCCATTCCGCGGACCGTCTCTGCCAGGGTGCGGGCGTATTCGAGGCGCTGGACGCTGGTCATCGGCTGCTAGGGCGTAAGGGGTCTGACGCGTAAACGGCCCGACCCGGGCTGGGTTGAAGGGCGGCGCTATCCGCTTGAGCGGGCGACGCCAGCGTTTGAGTCCCGTTAAGTGGCTTGCTTTTGGCGATAATAGCATGATGAATCCGCGCTTCTTCTGCCCCGAGGGGCTTGTGCCTGATCGTGAAATCCCATTGCCCGGGTCTGTGGCGCACCACGCGGAGCGTGTCTTGCGCCTTGCTGTGGGGGATGAGGTGGTGCTGTTTGACGGTCAGGGTGGCGAGTTTTCCGCCACTCTGACCGCGCTGGGGAAGCAGCCCACGGCGCGCCTGGGGCCACGGCTGCCGATCGAGCGCGAATCGTCGTTGGCGATCACCCTCGTGCAAGCACTGGCGAGCGGGGACAAAATGGACTGGGTGGTGCAGAAGGCGGTTGAGCTCGGTGCGGCGGCAATCCTCCCCGTTGCGGCAGAGCGCTCCGTGCTCAAGCTCTCCGGGGATCGGGCGACGAAGCGGGTGGCCCACTGGCAACAGATCGCCGTGGCTGCCTGCGAGCAATCCGGACGCAATCGGGTGCCGCTGGTGGGCGATATTCTGCCGCTGTCGCGCTACCTGGCGATGCCTCTTGACGGCGAGCGGCTCATTCTGGCGCCCGGGGCCGAGGGG
>JAEUNV010000286.1 GCA_016790385.1 Zoogloea sp. | reverse complement strand
AGCGGCACGCTGCGGTTGAGGCCCGCGGCGGCGTAGTCCTTGACGAACTTGGCGGCACCGGCGCCGGCGAAGAAGACGAAGACGGCGTCGGGCTTGAGGGCCGCGATCTCGGTCAGGAAGGGCTGGAATTCCACATTGGGGAAGGGCAGGGTCATGTCCTTGACCACCTTGCCGCCGGACTTCTCGAAGGCCTCCTTGAAGCCGTCCACCGATTGCTGGCCGAAGGAGTACTTCCAGGTCAGGGTGACCACCTTCTTGAGGCCCTTCTGGGCCATCAGCTGACCCATGGCGTAGGAGGGTTGCCAGGCCGAGAAGGAGGAACGGAACACGTTGGGCGCACACAGGGGGCCGGTGATCTCGTCGGCGCCGGCATTGGGCACGATCAGCAGGGTCTTGTTCTCGCGGGCGACCTTGGCCATGGCCAGGGCGACGCCGGAGTGCACCGTGCCGACCAGCAGGTCCACCTTGTCGCGCTTGACCAGCTTGTTGGCATTCTCGGTGGCCTTGGCGGGGTCGGACTCGTCGTCCACCGTGTAGTACTCGATCTCGCGGCCCCCGAGCTTGCCGCCCTGTTCGGCGACGAACTGCTTGAAACCGTTGGTGATGGCATTGCCCAGGGAGGCGTAGGTGCCGGTGTAGGGCAGCATGAAGCCGACCTTGATCTTGTCATCGGCCGCCTGGCTGGTGCCGATGCTGGCGGCCACCAGGGCCATGCCGATGCCAAGCTTGAATGCGCCTTTGAGTGTGTGTCCCATTTTGTCTCGTCCTCAGGTTGGTTGAATGCCCTTGCCTGCCCTCTGCGGGGAGTGCATTGGCCGCGGGGGCTGCATCCCCGGTGTGAGATAGGCCTCCTGCCTGCCGTTCGGACCGTAGATTAGGGATCGCCGCGGACGCTCAATATCCAATCCTGGCAAGACATTTATCCATTTCATGCACCGTCGGGCGGAGTGCATGAAATGGATACGGGAAGTGCAGGAAGTGGATATTTCGCCCACCGGGGGCTTCCTAAGATCCGCTCCACCGAGCCAATACCAAAGGAGACTCCGGCAATGATCACGAACGAATATCTCGATTCGCTGCTGCAAAAGGACAAGGAGAAGGGGCTGTTCCGCTGCAAGCGGGAAATGTTCACCAGCCAGGAATTGTTTGATCTGGAGATGAAATATCTCTTCGAGGGCAACTGGATCTACCTGGCCCACGAGAGCCAGGTGGGCAAGGTGAACGACTACTACACCACCAAGATCGGCCGGCAGCCGGTGTTCATCACCCGCAACAAGGACAAGCAGCTCAACTGCTTCATCAATGCCTGTGCCCACCGGGGGGCGACGCTGGCGCGCTTCAGGCATGGCAACAAGGCCACCTACACCTGCCCCTTCCATGGCTGGACCTTCAACAACTCCGGCAAGCTGCTGAAGATCAAGGACCCGGAAGGCACCGGCTATCCCGCCACCTTCAACTGCGACGGCTCCCATGATCTGAAGAAGATCGCCCGCTTCGAGTCCTACCGCGGCTTCCTGTTCGGCAGCCTCAACCCCGACGTGCAGCCCCTGGGCGACTACCTGGGCGAATCGCGCAAGATCATCGACATGATCGTGGACCAGTCACCGGACGGCCTGGAGGTGCTGCGCGGCTCCTCCACCTATGTGTACGAGGGCAACTGGAAGCTCCAGGCCGAGAACGGCGCCGACGGCTACCACGTCACCGCCACCCACTGGAACTACGCCGCCACCCAGAACCAGCGCAAGCAGCGCGATGCCGGCAATGACGACATCAACGCCATGAGCGCCGGCGGCTGGGCCAAGAAGGGCGGGGGCTCCTACTCCTTCGAGAACGGCCACCTGCTGCTTTGGACCCGCTGGGACAACCCGGAGGACCGCCCGCTGATGGAGCAGCGCGAGCGCCTCGTCTCGGAATTCGGCGAGCCGCGTGCCGACTGGATGATCAAGAACTCGCGCAACCTGTGCCTGTACCCCAACGTGTTCCTGATGGACCAGTTCAGCTCCCAGATCCGGGTGTTCCGCCCGCTGGCGCCGGACCGCACCGAAGTCACCATCTACTGCATCGCGCCC
>JAEUNV010000284.1 GCA_016790385.1 Zoogloea sp. | reverse complement strand
CAGCGGCACGGCGAGGATGACGTAGGGTGCACTGGCGGCGAGACACTGGCGTTCGCTTTCCTGGCGGATCATCGGGTGGAGGATGCCCTCCAGGCGCTTGCGGGCGTCCTGGCTTTCAAAGGCCAGGGCACGCATCGCCGCACGGTTCAACGCGCCGTCCTCGGTCAGCACGCCGTTTCCAAACGCCGCCCGGATCGCCGTCATCGCCGCGCCCCCCGGGCCGGTGAGGGCGTGGGCGATGTGGTCGGTATCGACAAGGGCGGCGCCCAGATCGGCGAACATGTCGGCAGCCGCACTCTTGCCGCTTCCGATGCCGCCGGTGAGCCCTACCACGAAAGCCTGGGGCATCACGGGCTGCACTCAAGGCGACCAACGCCGCGCAGACGCTCGGAGAGGTCGCTGACCACCGTGCTCAGCCCATCGCCCGGACCGCGAACCTCGATCCGGACAGTCCCCGCCCCCCTGGCAACGATCTGGGCACTGCGCACACCCTTTTCCTTGAGCGCCTCGAGAAGCCGCGTTGCCGCCGCTTCATTTTTGTAAAGGCCGAGGGAAACGGCGAACTGGTTGGGCCCCGGGTCCTGCATGACGAAAAGATCATCCACCCCAAGGCGGCGCAGCTCGGCGGCCTTCTTTTCGGCGCCCTCCCGATTTCCCTGCGCCGGGATATGCACCCACCAGGAGGACGGCGCCTCGCTGCGGGTTTCGCTGAGTTTGAAACCGGTTCCTGCCTTGGCAATGCGGGCGGTCAGTTCCCGGGCCTGGTCGGGCGTCAAGCCGGCGAATACCACGCAGGCCTGGGGTGCCACGGCGTCGGCGGCGGGTGGAGCTGCCTCGGGCTTATCATCCGCCTTTTCCGGCGCTGCGGCCGGTGCGGGCTCCGGGGTCGGCTTGGCGGCCACCGGCGGTGGCGCGGGCGGCCGGGCCTCCGTCATGAGCCGCAGGCGCTCGGGGTTGAGCTGGTTGCTGAGCCTTTCCGGCTCACCATGGGGCGCGGCGCCGCCGAGCCAGCCCTTCCAGAGGGCGAGGGCCAGCAGGTTGGCAAAGATCAGGGCGATGACAGCAACACGAAGTGGGGCCATGGCCGCAAGACTAACCGATACGAAGGCATGGGAAAAGGCGCCGTGGCAGCGCCGACGGGCTAGCCCGACGCCAGCATGCGCGCCAGGCCTTCGAGCACCAGGTTGTCCACCTCCCGCAGGGGGCATTCGAGGAGTGGCGCGAGGGACGCGGCCGCGCCGCCGTTAAGCAGGCAAAGACTGCCCGATTCCGCGGCGACGAGGCGGAACATGCGTTCTATCGCCCCCAGTTGGGCATGCAGGCAGCCGGTCTGGATGGCGTCCGCGGTGCGCCGCGGCGTGCGCTGGAAACGGCCGTCGGTATAGGGCAGTTGTGCGGTGTCCCGCGCCAGGGAGAGTCGCATCAGATCAAGGCCGGGCAGGATCACCCCGCCCTGGAAAACCCCTTGACCGTCGAGCACGTCCGCGGTGGTGGCCGTACCGGATGTCACCACCAGCGCCGCAGCGGGATGGATCGCGCGGGCCCCCACCAGCGCCGCCCAACGGTCCGCCCCGAGACGGGAAGGTTCGAGATAGGCATTGCGAACCCCGAAGCCTTCTTCAAGGGGCGAAATCCATTGCGCCGTCAGCCCGACCCGCCCGAGGAGGGCGCCCAGGTGCCCGCCGACCTTGGCCCCGGCCACGTTGGCGCCGAGCATGCGCCGCACAGGCCCCAGGCCCGCCAGCACATCGGCAAAGCCATCGAGCGCACTGAGCAGCACCGCCCCCTGACCACACCACCGGGTGCCGTCGTGGAGCCCCCACTTGAGGC
>JAEUNV010000248.1 GCA_016790385.1 Zoogloea sp. | reverse complement strand
GCGGCCGTCAGCTTGCGGGCCAGTTGCGCGGGTTCCGGGCACGCATCGGCGTGGACGTAGTTCTCGAAGAGGTACACGAGGATATCGAACATGGCGCGTGGGCCTGAGGCCGGTCATTTTAGAGACGCTGGAGGCGCCCTCCGGGCAGGCGGGCAACCCGTCCTTCGAGCTCCAGCGATAGCAGAATGGCGGAGAGCGCTTCCGGCGTCAAGCTGGTGCGGTGCACCAGGGTATCCACATCCACCGGGTCATGCCCCAGGGCGGAGAGCACCTTGTCGTCGCCCGCGCCCCCCTGAAAATGCCCGGTTTCCCCAATCGGCGCGGCTTTCGGCACGGCAAGGCGCAATTCCTCGAGTATGTCTTCGGCACATTCGACGAGTTTGGCGCCGTCGCGGATCAACCGGTGACACCCCCGCGCCAATGGTGAATGAATCGACCCCGGAATGGCGAAGACCTCGCGCCCGCAATCAGTGGCGAGCCGTGCGGTGATCAGGGAACCACTCTTCACCGCCGCCTCCACCACCAGAACACCGCACGCAAGGCCGGCGATGAGCCGATTGCGGCGGGGGAAGTTGTGGGCCAGTGGCCCCATCCCCAGGGGAAACTCACTGACGATGGCGCCGGCCGCCGCAATCCGCCTGGCCAGGTCGCCATTGCGCGCGGGGTAGATCCGGTCGGCGCCGGTGCCAATCACCGCGACGGTACTCCCCGGCCCGCTCAAGCCGCCCCGATGGGCCGCCGCGTCGATGCCCAGGGCCATCCCGCTGACAATGCTCAGCCCGGCCCCGGAGAGGCAGGCGGCGAAGGCTTCGGCATTGGCCTCACCCTGGGGCGTGGCGCTGCGTGCGCCCACCACCGCCAGCGCAGGGCGTGATAACAGGCCGGTGTCACCCTTGACGTAAAGGCAGACGGGCGGATCGGGGATTTCCAGCAAGGACGCGGGATAAGCGGGATCACCCAGGGTCACGAGGGTATTGCCCGGCTCTTCCGCCCACCGGAGCGCCTGTTCGACCGCCGCGCGGCTGTCGTGGTCTAGAAGCAGGCGCGCTGCCGGACCACCGACGACGGACGCAATGGCGCCATAGCCGGCTTCGAAGATCAGGTGGGGCAGGCCGAAGGCGGCCAGCAACTGGCGCTGACTCGCCGGACCGAGGCCCGGCGTAAGGCTCAGGCGCAGCCAGGGCGCGAGAGGATGTGGCTCCGCCAAATGGCACCCCGCTCCATCAGGGTTTACGGACGCTGTCGGAAATGGTGGCCGGCCCGTTGCTCTCCATCACCAGGGCATAGGCCAGACGCTCGAAGACACGAAAGACGAAGACCAGACCGTAGCGCTGCTCCGGGAGCTTGTAACGCATGGCCGCCCCCACGTTTTCTTCGCGGTAAACCGCCTCCCCCCGGTTGCGATGCAGTGCCAGCACATGCCCGACTTCAATCTGATCGCGCTTGCCGACACTGATGGCCACCACGTCGTGACGACCTGCCCCGCCGACACCGTTGTAGATCGACACGACCCGGCCGGTGACCTCCTGTTCGGGCGCATGGGGCACATAGCTCGGCAGGTCGGCGCGCCCGGCGGGCAGCAGCCGATCCCCCTTGCCGATCTCCTGTTTGAAGGACGTGACGACGAGACTGGCCGGAATGGGCGCCCCCTCCCGCGCCGTCTGGGTATCCCCGCCGGCATCGGGCGCCAGCACCCCGGCCTGGGCGCTGACTCGGGCCTGGCCCAGGTAGGCGGCCTCGAAACCCAGCACCTCACCCGTCACTGGATCCTTGAGGGGGCGGGCCTTTCGGTAGACGTTCCAGCTGCTGATTTCCGGATCGATACGCGTCGCGAAGATGGTGTCGCCGCGGCTGGTGAACACCCGCCCCTCCTGGGTGGCCACAACGATACCGGCCCGGCTGTCGTCCGCCTCGTCAACCACCAGGGGCTCCGACAGGAAGGGCATGATGGCACGCAGCGGAATGCTATGAATCGCGCCACCGGCCGGGTCGGAATAGACCTGAGGGAAACGCTTTTCGTAAAGCGGCCGATCCGACGGCCCCCCGATGCGCCTGCCCAGCTTCAGGGTGGGGCCGTTGCGGTCGAGGACCACAACCTGCCCGGGGTAGATCAAGTGGGGGTTGCGGATCTCCTCCCGGTTCAGGCGCCACACTTCGGGCCAGCGCCAGGGCTCACGCAGAAACTTGCCGGAGATGCCCCAAAGGGTGTCACCCGAAACCACAACGTGGCTGTCCGGGGCGTCGTCAGCCAGCCGGATCGGAGCTGTGGCGCCGGCTGCGGCAGGCACCAGGGCGGCGACGCCGATGAGGAGGGCGGATATAATGCGGATCATTGAAGTTGCGCTCGCTTTCGGCGGACAGTTGCGCCGCATCGTGGGCATTCTGTGTGGCGGAGCCCGACACCCTCGCGGTCAAGACGCAGGCATCGCATATTTCGCTCAAAATTCTGCACGTAAAGTCTTCATCCGGCAATATTTATGGCTCTTCTTCCGATTCTCCGCTACCCCGATCCGCGGCTGCATACCCGCGCCACCCCTGTGGCCGAAGTGAATGACGAGGTCCGGCAGCTGGTCGCTGACATGGCCGAAACCATGTACGAGGCTCCAGGCATCGGCCTTGCCGCCACCCAGGTAAACGTCCATCGCCGCGTGGTGGTCATCGACGTTTCCGAAGACAAGTCAGCCCTGCTTGCCCTGATCAATCCCGAGATCATCGCCCGATCCGGTGAGCAGATCTGTGAAGAAGGGTGCCTGTCGGTGCCCGGCATCTACGACAAGGTCAGCCGCGCCGAGACCGTGCGGGTGCGCGCCCTCGACCAGCAAGGCCGGACCTTCGAACTCGACGCGGAAGGCCTGCTGGCGGTGTGCATCCAGCACGAACTCGACCACCTGGAAGGCAAGGTCTTCGTCGAATACCTGTCCCAGCTCAAACAGACCCGCATCAAGGGCAAACTGGCCAAGAAGGCCCGGATCACCGCCTGATGAAAATTGCCTTCGCCGGAACCCCGGAGTTCGCCGCTGTCGCCCTCGAAGCCATCCTCGCAGCCGGTTTCGACGTCCCCCTTGTCCTGACCCAGCCTGACCGCCCGGCCGGGCGTGGCATGCAGCTCCAGCCCAGTCCGGTCAAACAGGTGGCCGTGGCGGCCGGCATCCCGGTGCATCAGCCGGAAAAGCTGCGCACCCCTGAACAGCAGGCCCCCCTGGCCGAAGCGGGCGCCGACGTGCTGGTCGTGGCGGCCTACGGCATCATCCTGCCCCAGGCTGTGCTCGACCTTCCGCGCCATGGCTGCCTCAACATCCACGGCTCCTTGCTGCCCCGCTGGCGGGGTGCCGCACCGATCCACCGGGCCATCCAGGCCGGTGACACGGAAACCGGCATCACCATCATGCAGATGGACGCCGGGCTGGACACCGGGCCCATGCTGCTCAAGCGCTCCGAACCCATCGACCCGGACGACACTACCGGCAGCCTCCACGACCGCCTGGCCTGGCTGGGTGCCGAGATGATCGTCGAAGCCCTCGAAGCGCTGCCCGGCGGCAACCTCGTTGCCACGCCCCAGCCCGCCGACGGCGTCACCTACGCGGCCAAGATCGGCAAGGCCGAAGCCGCCGTGGACTGGACCCGGCCGGCGGTCGAGCTTGAACGCATGATCCGCGCCTTCAACCCCTTCCCCGGCGCCGTCGCCATCCATGGCGAAACCCCGATCAAGCTGTGGCGGGCCCGCGCCATCGACGCCATCGGCACCCCGGGAGAAGTGTTGCTGGCCGAAGGGGCGGGGGTGATCGTTGCCTGCGGCGAAGGCTCCCTGTGCATTACCGAACTCCAGAAACCCGGCGCCAAACGCCTCTCCGCCGCCGACTTCCTGCGTGGCATGCCGATTGCCGTTGGCAGCCGCTTCAGCGGGCCTGCCCATTGAATCTTTCGCCATTCACCCCATCTAAACATCCGCTTTCCGCATTCACCCGAAAGGACGGATAAACACAATGCTCGGCAATTGGCTCAAGACTTCCATCCTCATGGCGGGGATCATCGCGCTCTTCGGCGCGATCGGCGCCATGATCGGCGGCAAGTCGGGAATGCTCCTCGCCCTCGTTTTCGGCGGCGCGATGAATGTCTTTTCCTACTGGTTTTCCGACAAAATGGTCCTGCGCATGTACAACGCGCAGGAAGTGGATGAAACCAGCTCCCCCTACCTCTACAACATGGTGCGAGAGCTGGCCGGGCGTGCCCAGCTGCCGATGCCCAAGGTTTACATCATTCACGAAGACCAGCCCAACGCCTTCGCCACCGGACGCAATCCCGACAACGCCGCCGTGGCCGCCACCACGGGCATCCTGCAAATGCTCAGCGCGCGCGAGCTGCGCGGCGTGATGGCCCACGAGCTGGCCCATGTGAAGCACCGGGACATCCTGATCTCGACCATCTCCGCGACCATGGCTGGCGCCATCTCGGCCCTCGCCAACTTCGCGATGTTCTTTGGCGGGCGTGACGAGAACGGAAGGCCGGGCAACCCCATTGCGTCGATCGCGGTGGCCCTGCTCGCGCCCCTGGCGGCCAGCCTGATCCAGATGGCAATCTCCCGCGCCCGGGAATTCGAGGCGGATCGCGGGGGAGCGGAAATCGCCGGTGATCCCCATGCCCTTGCCGATGCGCTTCTGAAGATCGACGCCTTTGCCCGCGGCATTCCGATGCCGACCGCCGAAGCCCATCCGGAAACCGGCCAGATGATGATCATGAATCCGCTCTCGGGCGGCGGCCTGCGCGGCCTGTTCAGTACTCACCCGGCAACCGAAGAGCGTGTTGCCCGCCTGCGGGCACTGGCCTCGGGACGCTGACCACTTCTCCCCAGTCCGACCACCTTGAACCCGGCCCAGGCCGGGTTCAAGTCTTTCAGGCCGGCGCCAACAGTGGCAGTGTCACCCGGAAGCAGCTGCCCTTCCCCAGGGTACTGCTCACTTCCAGGCTCCCACCGTGGCAGAGCACAATTCGGTACGCGGATGACAGGCCGAGCCCACGCCCCTGCCCCACCGGGCGGGTGGTGAAGAAGGGTTCGAAGATGCGGGCCCGGGTGGCTTCGTCCATACCGCAGCCATCATCCTCCACCTCAACCACCAGGCTTTCGCCCACGGGCATGGCCCGGACCACGATGGTGCCAACGGTGCCCTGCAAGGCCTGGACGGCATTGTCGAGCAAGGCCTTGAAGGCCTCCACCAGCAGGGTTGGATTGCCATGCAGGACGGGGAGCGCTCCGTAGCTGCGGACAAGGGCCTGCCCCGGCCGACGGCTGGCCTGGGTGGCATGGATGGCCTCTTCGAGAATTTGCCCGGGTGGCAGCTCGCGCGTCTCGGTCGGCCCCGGACTGGCGAAATCCTGGAGGGCATGAATGATGTCCGATACCTGGCCCAAGCCCCGATTCGATTCGGCCACCAGAGTGGGGAGATCCTCGCGGATGAAGTCCAGGTCGGTGCCGCTGCGAGCCGCGGCCCACACATCGGCTCCGGCGCCAGCGGAAACCAGCCGCTCTGCCGTATCCGCCAGTGCGAGCAGGCGTTCTGCGTATTCGCGCAGCGTACCCAGGTTGGAGGCTACGTAACCGAGGGGCGTATTGATTTCGTGGGCCACGCCGGCCGCCAGCTGCCCGACGGCAGCCAGTTTGTCGGCCTCGAGCAGGCGGACGCGCGTCTCCTGGAGCGACTCCAGCGTCTGTCGCAGAGTCTGATTGGCGGCGCTCAACTCCGCCGTCCGCTCGGCCACCCTTTGTTCAAGACGGGCATTGATCCGGGCAAGCTCGCCGTTGCGCTCGGCCACAAGGCCGAGCAGGTTACGGACGGCGGCGATCAGGGCCATGTTGCCCGGGTCACTGCCCGGGCCGGAGGCCGCCTCGAATGCCGCCTGCGGGGTGGCGCCCCCCTGCACGTCCCGCAGTTGCCGGGCCATGCTCTGGTCGGTGTCGAGGATGTGGAAGGTGAGCCAGCTGGTGACGAAACGGTATAGCACGGATACCGCCCGGGTCGGATCAGCCGTACCCCGCATCGCCTCCACCTGGGCGACGAAGTCCGAGTGGCTCTGGCGATGGGCGCGGATGTGACGCGGGTCGAGACCGACGCGCTCCATCAGGGCCTCTTCGGTGCTGAAATGATGGGCCGCGTAGCTGCCTAGCCCATCCAGCACATGCGCCAGTTCCGCCGGCTGGATCGCGGCGCCCGTGGTCGCGCGCTGGGCCAGAGCGTTGATCAGATCGACAAGCTTGTGGTGCTGGGCATCGACCTCTCCAAAGCCGGTTTCGAAGTAAGCCGCCCAGCAAAAGGGTGCGATCCGCGCCTTGCCGCTCATGGCTCCCCCCCGGAGCCGCGGGCAAGCTGGGCACGAATGGCCTTGTACAGATCGTGAAGGGCCTGCCCCTGGCCTGTCAGCAGGTCCGCAAGCTCTTCCGGGGAGGCCTCTCCCCGCACAGCCTCGCAGACCATGCGGGCCAGAGCGCTCACCCGTTGCGCCCCGATATTGCCCGCCGCGCTGGCGAGGGAATGGGCCAGTCGAGCGATCTCCTGCACGTCACCCGCGGCAAGGCTGGCGGTGAAGCGCTCGGCTGCGTCCCCATGAGTCTCGATAAAGATATTCAGCAACCTCAGATAGATCGGCCACTTGCCCCGGACAATACGCAGCCCGCTCGCCACGTCGAGATCGGTGGCATGCCCGGCGGGGGAGAGCCCCGGGGAAAGGGGCTGTTGCGCAACCGGGCCGCCCCCCGACTGCCACTTCAGCAGCATGCGGGACAAGGCCTCTGGCTCCACCGGCTTGGTCAGGAAATCATTCATTCCCGCCGCCATGCAGGCCTCCTGATTCTCATCGAAGGCGTTGGCTGTCATGGCCACGATCGGAACC
This sequence comes from Zoogloea sp., assembly GCA_016790385.1. Classification (GTDB taxonomy): domain Bacteria; phylum Pseudomonadota; class Gammaproteobacteria; order Burkholderiales; family Rhodocyclaceae; genus Zoogloea. Next base: position 4,280 of record JAEUNV010000248.1, on the reverse strand, counting down.
TGATTGCCGCCCGCCAGCTGGCGAATGCGCCGGGTCGCCTCCAGGCCGTCCATTACCGGCATCTGCATATCCATGAGAATCACCCGGTAAGCATTGACGCGAGCCAGTTCGACGGCTTCCGCGCCGTTGACGGCCCGGTCGGTGATGATCCCCAGCTCACCGAGCATTTCCACCGCAACCTCCTGGTTGAGGAGGTTGTCCTCCACCAGCAGGACACGGGAACCCTTCAGACTGAGGGCCGCGTCGGCCAGCGCCGTGGCCCCCCCGGACGTGCGCTGGAGCAGGGTCGCGCCCGGGCGCTTGGTCAGACGAGCGGTGAACCAGAAGCAACTGCCGTGGCCGGGCACGCTGTCCACACCCGCCTCCCCGCCCATCAGTTCGGCCAGACGGCGGGTCAAGGCCAGGCCCAGCCCCGTCCCGCCATAGCGACGGGTCGTCGACGCATCCGCCTGCTCGAAGGACTGAAACAGGCGAGGCAGCTGCTCAGGTGCAATGCCTATCCCGGTATCGATGACTTCGAAGCGGATCAGCAGATCGTCCTTCCGCTCGTCCAGCACCCGTGCCTGAAGGCTCACGCAACCGTGGTCGGTGAACTTCACCGCGTTGCTCAAGTAATTGAGCAAGGCTTGTCGCAGGCGGGTCACGTCACCACGCAACACCGCGGGCAAACCATCCACGTCGCTGCGAAATGCCAGATGCTTCGCGGCCAGACGCTCTTGGATCAGGGAATGGGCCTGGTTGAACAGCACCCCCGGCGAGAAATCGATGGCTTCCAGGGTCAGCTTGCCCGCCTCGATCTTAGAGATGTCGAGGATATCGTTGATGATCGACAGGAGGTGGCTGCCTGCGCTGCGGATCTTGCCAAGGCGGTCCTGCTGGGTGGCGTCCAGGGGGCTGCGCTCGAGCAGTCGGGCGAGGCCGAGAATCGCGTTCATCGGAGTCCGGATCTCGTGGCTCATGTTGGCAAGAAAGGCCGTCTTGGCCTCGCTGGCCGACTCGGCCTTCCGCCTTGCGTCCGCCAATTGCAGGGTGCGTTCCGCCACCAGGTCTTCGAGATGCTGGTGGTACAGCTCAAGCTGCGCATCGAGCTTACGGATCTCGGTAACGTCGAAAAAGCTTGCCAAGAGGCTGTTGCCCACCAGTGCCCCGGACGCCATCAGGGTTCGCACGTCTGCCGTCCGGCAGGTGATGCGAAACTCCAGAGGCTCCACCGCCCGCTGATGGACACCGGCCTCACGAATGGCCGCAATCCAGGTGGCTCGGGCCCAGTTCCGATACTCGGAATCCGGGTAGGCGAGCTTCCACCAGGTTTCCATGTCGGGCACGTCGGAGCGGGTGTAGCCCAAGGTTTCGGTGAAGCTGCGATTGAGATCCAGCACCGTCCCGTCTTCATCCACGAGGGCGAGAGGCATCGGGGCCACCTCGAAGAGCTGCCGGAAGCGGGCCTCGCTGCGCCGCAAAGCGGACTCCTCCCGATGTCGGGTGATGGCAATGGCGGCCACATCCGTGGCCAGCGCGACCTGTTCCAGATGCGCCTCTGTCGGCAGTGACGCCGTTGCAGGATAGAGCGCGAAGGTGCCCAGCACACCGCCATCACGGCTGAAGATCGGATAGGACCAACAGGCCACGACTGAATAGCGCTCAGCCAGGTCGGTGAAGGGCGCCCACAGGGGGTCGTGGGCGACGTCCTCGACGACGACCGACTCGCCCCGCCAGGCGGCCGTGCCGCAGGAACCCACCCCTTCGCCAATGGCGATCCCGTCGATGGCACGGTTGTAAGCCTCCGGCAAACTGGGTGCCGCCCCATGGCGAAGATGCACCCCATCGGGGTCGAGCAGCAGGATCGACACGCGCACGCCACTCAACTGGGCCTCGACACCTCTCGCCAGGCTATCCAGGGTGCTGCCCAAACTCGCCCCGGACGCCACCATTTCAAGCACATGGCGCTGGGTAGCGAGCGCCACCTCGACCCGACGACGTGCGGTGATGTCAGTCCACGCGCCAACGATCTCCAGATCGTCCGGCGCCGCCCGCTCAAGCCTGAGCTCATCCCGCACCCAGATATAGGTGCCGTCACCGCGGGCAAATCGGTACTCATGGGAAACCTGTCCAACCCGGGGCAGACGCTGCGCCTGCTCCACCGCCGCAGCGCGATCTTCGGGATGGATGCGCGCCTCCCACCAACCGGGCTTCAGGACATCGGCGGGCTCGTAACCGAGGATGCGCAGGATGTTGTCACCGACCATCACCGGCACCGTCTGCCCACCCACCACCCGGAGTGCATACAGGACGGTCGGGCTGGCCTCGACCAGGTGTCGCAACTGCTGCTCGGCCGCCCGCTGGCGCCGCTGGGCTTCGTCCCGGGCGATCCGGTCACGCAGGGCCCGGATTCCAAACGCCAAGTCGCCACTGAGATCCGTTAACAGACGGATCTCCTCCTCATCGAAGGCGTGTGCCTCCGTCGCATAGACCGACAGCGCGCCGAAACAATCGCCTTCTGCCGTGAGCAGCGGCAGCGCACAGGACGATCGGAAACCACGCTCGATGGCCACCTCACGCCACGGCAAGAAGCGTTGATCAGTGTGGAAGTCGTGGCAGGTCACCGGACGCCCTTCGCGGATCGCGGTACCAGTGGGCCCCTGCCCCGCCGGCGTATCCCCCCAGGAAATGAGCACCGAGTGGAGGTAATCTGCAGCGCCTCCAGCCTCAGCCATGGGGCGCACGCTATTTTCGGGGTCGTTTTGGGCGTAGCCGATCCAGGCCATGCGAAAGCCACCGAACTCCAGCATCAGGCGGCAGATATCCTGCAACAGCGTTTGCTCATCACTCGCCCTCGCCAGCGCCTGATTGCATTCACTGACCGTGCGCAGGGCACGATTGGCCCGGCGCAGGCGAAGCTCGGCCTGCCTGCTTTCGGTGATGTCGCTCCAGATCGCCGCAAGATATCGACGCCCATCCCGCAAGGTGATGCCGCGCGCGCGCACGCGCACATCCCGCACCGTGCCATCCTTGTGGCGATGGCGTGTTTCGATGGTGAGCCCTTCCGGGTTCAGCATCTGCGCGACGCACTCCGACAACCGCGTCGGACTCAGTTCACAGTCGATGTCCGCAATCGTCAGATTCGCGAAAGCCGCCCTGCTATATCCGAGGTTGCAATGGGCCGCCTCGTTGAACTCCACAAAACCACCATTACTGGCATCCACCAGGGCGATCGAGTCCGCCGCCTGACCGACGATGCTTGAAAAGATATCCTCCCGCTCGCGCAACGCCTCCTGGGCGCGCCGGGCGTCGGTGATATCCCGCGCCACACCGAGGACGCCAACCAGCCGCCCCTCGTCGTCGTACATCGGCGTCTTGAGCGTCTCTACCCGCTCCCGGTGACCATCCGCGGCAAAGACCAGCTCCTCCTCGTTGCGCACCGGTTGCCCGGCATGGATCGCCGCCAGATCATTTCTCCGGAAGAAATCAGCCACACCCCACGGTACGAAATCGTAGTCGGTGCGGCCCACGATGTCGGCCTCCCGGGCGTTGTAAAGGCGCTCGAAACGGGGATTGCAGGCCAGATAGACCCCGTCGGGGTTCTTCAGCCACACCAGATCGGGAAGAGCCCGAACCAGCGTCTTGAGGAAGTTGCGCTCCTGCTCAATGCTGCGGGCAGGAGACACCCCATCAGCGGCCGACTCAGAGACAGCCCCCGGTGTGCGCTGCACCGGATCATCGGAAGGAGATTCCGACGGATGGGTCATGGAAAGGCCTTTTCTGATCCCCCTGCATCCCGGCGGGGATTCGCCAGATGTGCCCGAGACGGAACATGCCAGGTCGGACAACAGTCGTGTGGTTTGATATCTGCGGCCATAGCCCTTGCAGCACGCCATGCCCTACCGGCCGCAGCCCTTTTCTCGCAAGCCTCAACGGACTTCCTCGGGCAAACTTGAGGTGGGAGGGCGCAAACTTTGTACCCCGCGCAAACAGGCCTGCAGAACTGGCGAGGTCTTGCCGGCCCCTCGGTGTGTACGCCTGCCGCCGGGCCTTCCGGGAAGCACCTGTGATATCGGGATAAGCCTTTGTAAATCCGCCGCTTTTCCCAAGCGAGGCAGTGTACGGCGCTGTATTTTTGCAGCGCAAGGTCGTATCATTCGGCTCCCCCGATTCACCTTCCCCGGTTTTCCCATGCTCCATCCCACCCGATTCGACGTGATCGTTGTCGGCGGCGGCCATGCCGGCACTGAAGCCGCGCTGGCAGCGGCACGGGCCGGGTGTGCCACCCTGCTGCTCACCCA
>JAEUNV010000228.1 GCA_016790385.1 Zoogloea sp. | reverse complement strand
GGACGGGCCAGGAGGCGCCCGATACCGATCGGGTCACCCGTCTCCTCGCACCAGCCGTATTCACCCTGGGCGATACGCGTCAGGGCTTCGTCAATCTTCTTGAGCAGCTTGCGCTCCCGGTCCCGGACACGCAGCTCCAGGGCATGCTCTTCCTCCACCGTCGCACGGTCGGCCGGATCGGCAACCAGCTCGTTCTCGCGGAGGTTGGCACCGGTGCTCGCGGCGTTCTCAAGCAGCTCATCGCGCATTCTGGTAAGGCGGATACGGAAGAACTCCAGCTGGACCGGATTCATGTAATCGTCTTCCGGCATGGCCAGAACTTCTGCTTCGGTTAGCAGATTCTCATTGCTTGTCGTGGTTGCAACCATGTCTCACTCCTCCCGTGAATCGAATGTCGGGCACCTGGACCCTGCCCGGCCCTGCTTTCCGCCGGATTCTCGACTCTTACAAGTCCCGCTGGGGCAATCTGCCGCAATCCGCAAGCGGCACGCGCGCATCGGATGTCGGGACACTATGCACGAAACGCACCAGCCTGCGCTCAAGGCCGCGATTCTAGGCACAGGATCGCTGCAATTACAACGTCCCGCCAGCAATCCCGAGCTTCAAGCCCAACATTCTGAAACACTGAATAAAGCCCTGGACTTCGGAAGAGGGGGGTCGTACTGTAAAATGTTGCGATGCATGCAAAGAATCATCCCGCGCAAGCCAAGGACAAACCGTTCTTCGCGCTGCCTGTCCGGGTTTACTACGAGGACACGGACGCTGCCGGCGTGGTGTACTACGCCAACTACCTCAAGTTCTGTGAACGGGCCCGTACCGATTGGCTACGTGCGGTCGGCTTCGGGCAGCAGCATCTGGCTTCCGAGCAGCATATCGTATTTGTCGTCCGGGCCGTGCAGGCCGATTACCTGCAAGCCGCGGTACTGGACGACCAACTTGAGGTCATCACCACGCTTGAGCGCCTTGGCCGGGCCAGCCTGGTGTTTGCCCAGAAGATCACCCGCGGCACTCAGGTCATCTTCGAGGCGCTGATCACCATCGCCTGCGTCGCCCTGGGTTCCCGCAAGGCTGCCCCGATCCCCCCCGCTGTGCGCGCACAGTTCGCCACCCTGGTTTAATCCGATGAACGTCACCGAAGATCTCTCCATCCTGTCCCTTATCGCCAACGCCAGCCTGCTGGTGAAGCTGGTGATGGCCCTGCTGGGCACCGTGTCCTTCATGTCCTGGTACTGGATCTTCCGCAAGTGGTTCGCCATCCGCGACGCCAAGAAGAAGACCGACCTGTTCGAGCGCGACTTCTGGAGCGGAGGCGACCTCAACGCCCTGTATCAGAGCGCGGCCACCAGCCGCCACGAAGCCGCCGGGATGGAGCGCATCTTCGAAGCCGGATACCGGGAATTCGCCAAGCTGCGCGGCAAGAGCCTCGACCACGGCGCGGTGATGGATGGCGCCCGCCGTGCCATGCGCGCCACTTACCAGCGCGAGGTGGACGACCTGGAAGCCCACCTGGCCTTCCTCGCCTCGGTCGGTTCGGTGTCCCCCTACGTTGGCCTGTTCGGCACCGTGTGGGGCATCATGAACGCCTTCCGCGGTCTCTCCAATGTGGGTTCGGCCACCCTCGCCCATGTGGCACCCGGCATTGCCGAGGCCCTGGTGGCCACTGCCATCGGCCTGTTCGCGGCGATTCCGGCAGTGGTGGCCTACAACCGCTTCGCCCACGACATCGACCGCATCGCCATCCGTTTCGAGAGCTTCACCGAGGAGTTCCTGAACATCCTCCAGCGCCAGCTGCGCTGACCGGAGCCCCGCAGCCATGCGCCAACGCCGCCTGATGAACCAGATCAACGTCGTGCCCTACATCGACGTGATGCTGGTACTCCTCGTGATCTTCATGGTCACCGCACCGATGATCCAGTCCGGCTCGGTCAACCTGCCCAGTGTTGACAAGGTGCCCGCCCCACCCACCGACGCCATGGTGGTCCAGGTCAAACCCGACGGGGCGCTGACCCTGCGGCAAACCAGTGGTTCGCCCGAAAAGGCCCTCAACCGCAAGGATCTCATCGACGAAGTGCAGTCCGCCGTCTCCGCCAACCCGGGCCAGTCGGTCATCATTGCCGCCGACAAGAATGTGAAGTACGAACTGGTGATGAACACCCTCAACGACCTGCGCAACGCCGGCGTGAACAAGGTCGGCCTGCAGACGCAGGTCGGCAGGTCTGCCCGATGAACCCAGCCATGCCCGCCAACGAGCGGGGCAAGTGGTCGTCCTTCGTCCTTGCCGCCCTGGTCCATATCCTGCTCGGCCTGTTCCTGTTCTACGGGGTGCGCTGGCAGAACCGTCTGCCAGACGCGGTCGAGGTGGAGCTGGTGAGCGCGCCCTCGCCTGCCGCAGTGGTGGCCCCTCCTCCCCCACCCGCCCCACCCCGCCCCACACCCCGGCCCGCGCCCCCCGAGCCCGAGGACGACCCGGAGCCCGCTCCGCCGCCGCGCAAACACCCGGACATCGCCGTCAAGGCCCCCGAACCCAAAAAGACACCGCCCAAGCCGGTCAAGGAGGTCGAGAAGCCCCCCAAGCCGGAACCCAAGCCCAAGCCCGAACCGAAACCCGAACCGAAGCCCAAACCTGAGCCAAAGGCAAAGCCTGAGCCAACAAAGCTTGAGAAGCCGGCCAAGCCGGTGGAAAAGCCCGTCAAGACCGACAAGAATGCCAAGGCCGATGCCGACAAGGCCCGGGAGCTGGAGGACCGCCGCATGCGCGAGCTGATGGCGCGGGATTCGGAGAACATCAACCACTCCAAGCAGCTCCAGGAGGAACTTGCCCGGGTTGCCGGGGCCAAGGCCAGCGCGGCGCGCAGCAAGGCCCAGGAAGCCTACGTGGAGAAGATCCGCGCCAAGGTGAAGGGCAACATCGTGCTGCCACCGGGCGTCAGCGGGGATCCGTTCGCGATCTTTTACGTGGACCAGCTCCCCGATGGCTCGGTGATCGAGGTACGCCTCAAACGTTCAACCGGCAATCCCCAGCTCGATGCCGCCATCGAGCGGGCCATCCAGAAGTCCAGCCCGCTGCCCAAGCCGGACAAGCCGGAGCTCTTCAACCGCACCCTGGAGCTGAAGTTCTACCCGCTCCGCGACTAAACCCACGGTGAAACCACCCCCATGACACAACGCATCCTGTCCTTCCTGCGCGGTTCCGCCACCGCCTGCGTGCTGGTCCTTGCGTCCACCCTGGCCCAGGCCCAGCTGTCCATCGAAATCACCGGTGCCGGCGCCAACCGCATGCCGGTGGCCATCGCCAGCTTCGAAGGCGAGCAGGCGCTGCCCCGGGCCGTCACCGACGTGGTGCGCGCCGACCTGGAGCGCAGCGGTCTGTTCAAGATGGT
>JAEUNV010000202.1 GCA_016790385.1 Zoogloea sp. | reverse complement strand
CTTTCTGGACGTGGAGACCAGCGAACTGTGCCGCCTGACCCAGGACTGGGAATGCACCCAGGCCCAGGACATGCCCGAGGCCGTGTGGCGTTACATCCGTGACAATGGCTTCCTGGGCATGATCATTCCCACCGAATACGGCGGCAAGGGCTTCTCTGCCTTCGCCCACTCCCAGGTGATCACCAAGCTGTCCACCCGTTCGTCGGCACCGGCCGTGACAGTGATGGTGCCCAACTCCCTCGGCCCGGCGGAGCTGCTGCTGCACTACGGCACCCCCGAGCAGAAACAGCACTACCTGCCTCGTCTGGCCCGTGGCCAGGAGATCCCGGCCTTTGCCCTGACCAGTCCGTGGGCCGGCTCGGACGCGGCCTCGATTCCCGACGCCGGGGTGGTGTGCATGGGCCTGCACCAGGGGCGGGAAGTGCTGGGCATGCGGGTCAGCTTCGACAAACGCTACATCACCCTCGCACCGGTATGCACGGTGTTCGGCCTGGCCTTCCGCCTTTACGACCCCCAGCACCTGCTGGGTGAGGTGGAGGATCTGGGCATTACCTGTGCGCTGGTGCCCCACGACCACCCCGGTGTGAATATCGGCCGCCGTCACTTCCCCCTCAACGCGGTTTGGATGAACGGGCCGATCCGCGGCACCGATGTGTTCATGCCCCTCGATTTCATCATCGGCGGGCCGAAGATGGCGGGGCAGGGCTGGCGCATGCTGATGGAGTGCCTGGCGGCAGGCCGCTCGATATCGCTGCCGGGCTCCAATACCGGCATGCAGAAGATGACTGCCAGGGCGGTAGGCGCCTATGCCCGGGTGCGTTACCAGTTCAAGACGGCAGTGGGCAAGTTTGAGGGCGTCGAAGAAGCCCTGACCCGTATTGGCGCCAACACGTGGCTCAGCGATGCCGCCCGGGTCATGACCGCCGGGGCCATCGATTTGGGGGAGAAGCCCTCGGTGGTGTCGGCCATCGTCAAGTACCACGTAACCGAGCGGGCCCGTCAGACGGTGAATGACGGCATGGACGTGATCGGTGGCAAGGGCATCTGCCTGGGGCCCCAGAACTTCCTGGGTCGCGCCTATCAGCAGATCCCGGTGGGCATCACCGTGGAAGGTGCCAACATCCTCACCCGCAGCCTGATCCTTTTCGGCCAAGGGGCGATCCGCTGCCATCCCTATGTGCTGAAGGAGATGGACGCGGCACGCGGTGGCGACCTCAAGGCTTTCGACGATGCCTTCTGGGGGCATGTGGGATATACCATTTCCAATGCTGCCCGAGCCATGGTGATGGGCCTCACCGGCTCGCACTTTGTCGCCGTGCCGAATGCCGGGGGCAAGGGCGTCGCGCCGGAAACCCGCCGCTACTATCAGCAGCTCACCCGCTTCTCGGCTGCCTTTGCCTTCCTTGCGGACATTTCCATGGGCACCCTGGGTGGGGCGCTGAAACGCAAGGAAAAGCTGTCGGCACGTCTGGGCGACATCCTGTCCCTGATGTATCTGGCTTCGGCCGCCCTCAAGCGATTTGAGGACGAAGGCCGTCAGGCCGCCGATGCCCCGCTGCTGCACTGGGCGATCTGGGATTGCATGTTCAAGGCCCAGAACGCCTTCGAAGGCGTCATTGCCAACTTTCCCAACCGTCTGTTTGCCACCCTGTTGCGGCGGGTGGTGGTCTTCCCACTGGGACGGCCTTACTTTGTGCCCTCCGACAAACTGGGCCACGAGGTGGCCAGCCTGCTCATCAATCCTTCGGCCACCCGGGATCGCCTGACCTCGGACGTCTATTTGCCAACCGACATCGAGGAGCCTGTCGGAGCCCTGGAGGCCGCCCTTCAGGCCACCATTGAGGTCGAACCCGTCGAGGCGAAGGTTCGTCGCGCCATCAAGAGCGGCCAGTTCAAGCCGGGTGTGCTGGTGGGCGGTGGCGTCGATGGCCTGTACGACCTTGCGCTCGCGGCGGGAATCATCAGTCGCGACGAGTTCGGCCTTGTTGTCCGGCGCGGGGAGCTGCGTGACAAGGTCATCCGGGTGGATGACTTCCCATACGACTTCGGCCTGCGTCAGGCTTTGGATGGATTGTCCGACACGCAGCGGAAAGCAGCATGATGATGCCCGGCCCCATCTACATCATCGACGGCGCTCGCACGCCCTTCCTCAAGGCGCGCAATGCCCCCGGCCCCTTTGCAGCCTCCGATCTGGCGACTGCGGCGGGTAGTGCCCTGCTGTCGCGCCAGCGCTTTGCGCCGGACCAACTCGACGAGGTCATCCTGGGCTGCGCCAGCCCCTCGCCGGACGAGGTGAACATCGGCAGAGTGGTGGCCCTGCGCATGGGCTGCGGACTCAAGGTGCCGGGCTGGACGGTGATGCGCAACTGTGCGTCCGGCATGCAGGCCCTGGATTCGGCCATGGCCAACATCTACAGCGGCAGATCACAGCTGGTGCTGGCGGGGGGCGTGGATGCGCTATCCCGGGCGCCGCTGCTGTATTCCGATGCGATGGTGCGCTGGTTCGCCGGCTGGATGGGAGCGCGCAGCATGGGACAGAAGCTGACCATGGTGCAGAAATTCCGCCCCGGCTACCTGGCCCCGGTGATCGGCATCATGAAGGGCCTGACCGACCCCATTGTCGGCCAGCTGATGGGGCAGACCGCGGAGAATCTCGCGTGGAAGTACGGCATCAGCAGGGAGGACATGGACGCCTTTGCTGTTGAAAGCCATCGTCGGGTGGCCGCCGCTCAGGACGCCGGCCACCTTGCTGACGAGCTTGTGCCGCTGATTGACCGTGATGGCACGGTGTACGCTTCCGATGACGGAGTGCGCCGGGACGCGTCCATGGATGGCATGGCCAAGCTCAAGCCCTTCTTCGACAAGAAATACGGGCGGGTCACCCCGGCCAACAGTTCTCAGATCACTGACGGGGCCACCTGGCTGGTGCTCGCTTCGGCGGCGGCCGTGGAGCGCTTCGGCCTCGAACCCGTGGGGCGCATCGTGGACAGCCAGTGGGCGGGCCTGGAGCCGGAGCAGATGGGCCTCGGACCGGTCCATGCCGCCACGCCCATCCTTCAACGCCACGGTTTGGCCCTGGAGGATCTGGACCTCATCGAGATCAACGAAGCTTTTGCGGCCCAGGTCATCGCCTGCCTGCGCGCCTGGCAGGACGCGGACTACTGCCGCAGCCGCCTGGGCCTGCCGGGAGCGCTGGGTGCCGTTGACCCCGCCCGTCTCAACGTGGACGGCGGTGCCGTGGCCCTGGGGCACCCGGTGGGCGCCAGCGGCGCGCGCATTGTATTGCACCTGCTCCGGGCCTTGCGCCGCACCGGCGGCAAGCGCGGCATCGCCAGCATCTGCATTGGTGGGGGGCAGGGCGGGGCCATGCTGGTGGAGGCACTGGGATGACATTCAAACACTGGACACTCGACCGGGACGCGGAAGGCATTGCCTGGGCCACCCTCGATGAGGCCGGGGCCTCAGCCAACACCCTGGGCCTGGCGGTGATGGAGGAACTGGCCGGCATCCTCGATCAACTCGCCCTCCGTCCGCCTTCGGGCCTGGTGATTCGTTCCGGCAAGGCGGCTGGCTTCATTGCCGGCGCCAACATCGAGGAGTTCACCCGCATCGACTCTGCTGAAGCCGCCCGGGCCCTGGTGCAGCGGGGCTGGACGCTGTTCGGGCGTCTGGCCGTGGCAGACTACCCCACCCTCGCCCTGATCCGTGGCCATTGCCTGGGGGGTGGCCTGGAGCTGGCCCTGGCCTGCCGCTACCGCATCACGGTGGACGAGCCCGGTACCCGCCTGGCGCTGCCGGAGGTGATGCTCGGCATCTATCCGGCCTGGGGGGGAATGCAGCGCCTGCCGCAATTGATCGGCCCGGCGGCGGCTCTCGACCTGATGCTGACAGGCAAGGGTGTCGATGCCGTCAAGGCCAGACGGCTGGGGCTGGCCGACGACTGCGTGCCGCCCCGGGTGATGGACAACGCGGCACGCGTGATGCTGCTTTCCCGTCCTGCGCCGCGCCGTCTGCCGCTGCTGCAACGCCTGCTCAATGGCCCTCTGCGCGGCATCGTGGCGGGCAAGGCGCGCAAACAGGTGGCCGTCAAGGCGCGGCCGGAGCACTATCCTGCGCCCTACGCGATCCTTGATGTGTGGGCCAATCATGGCGGCAACGCGTTGGCGGTGCCCGTAGCGTCCCCTTCGTCGTTGGAATCCATCCTGCGTTCCCCGACCGCCAGGAATCTGATCCGGGTGTTCTTCCTCCAGGAGCGCCTGAAGGCGTTTGGTAAGGATGCGGATTTCAAGCCCCGGCGAGTCCATGTGATCGGCGCGGGTGTGATGGGGGGCGACATCGCCGCCGAGTGTGCATTGCGCGGCATGATCGTGACCATTCAGGACCAGTCGGTGGAGCGTATCGCGCCGGCCGTTGCCCGCGCGGCAAAGCGGTTCGAGCGCAAGTTCAGGGGCAAGCCTCGGGAAGCCCGGTTTGCCCTTGATAGGCTGATTCCCGATCCGGCCGGCCATGGCGTGGCCCGGGCCGATGTGATCATCGAGGCAATCTTTGAGAATCTCGAAGCCAAGCGCGCCCTTTTTGCCGACATCGAGCGGCGGGCACGGCCGGATGCGCTGCTGGCATCCAACACTTCGAGCCTGCGCATTGCCGACATCGCTGATGTGCTGGCCAACCCGGGCCGGCTGGTGGGCATCCACTTCTTCAACCCGGTGGCGGTGATGCCCCTGGTGGAGGTGGTGCGCACGAGATGCACCTCCGACGAGGTTGCGAGGCATACCGCCGCCTTCGTGCGACGGCTCGACAAGCTGCCCCTGCCAGTGCAGGACGCGCCCGGCTTTTTGGTCAATGCGGTGCTCGGCCCCTATATGTACGAGGCCCTGCGCTGTGTCGATGAGGGCCTTGCTCCGGAGACCATTGATGCAGCGCTGACCGCCTTTGGTATGCCCATGGGGCCTATCGAGTTGGTGGATACGGTGGGGCTGGACATTGCCGTGGCCGCCGGCAAGGCCTTGGCCGGAGCCAATGCCGAGCTACCCCGCGCGCTGGCCGAGCGGGTTGCTGACGGTCGGCTTGGCAAGAAGACGGGGCAGGGCTTCTACGCCTGGCCTGGCGGCAAGGTAAGCAAGCCGGCTGCGGGGGCTGTGCCGGCCGATCTGGCCGCGCGCATCGTCGCCCCCTTGCTTGCGGCAAGCCAGGCCTGCGTCAGCGGCGGCGTGGTGGCCGATGCCGATCTGGCCGATGCAGGCGTTATATTCGGAACCGGTTTTGCCCCCTTTACAGGAGGGCCCCTTAATTTTGTCCGCAGTTCCCGCGCCGCGGATTAGATCAACCCCAGGAGTTCACCATGCCCGATGCCCCCGTCCAGCTTCCCGCCCACAGGATGCCCGTCCTGCGGGTCATGCCCATGCCCCGGGATCTCAATCCCGCCGGTGACGTATTCGGCGGCTGGATCATGTCCCAGGTGGACATCGCCGGTGCCGTGCCGGCCCATAAACGTGCCCGTGGCCGGGTGGCCACCATTTCGGTGAATTCGTTTGTCTTCAAGCAGCCGGTATCGGTGGGAGACATTGTCAGCTTCTATGCTGAGATCGTAAGGGTAGGCAAGAGCTCGATCACCGTGGATGTGGAGGTGTATGCCGAGCGCAATCCGGAAAATCCGGTGGTGGTCAAGGTGACGGAGGCGGTCCTGACCTATGTGGCGGTCGGCGCCAAGGGCGTCAAGCGCGACATCCCGCCGGAGATTGCTGCATAAAAACAACAGTTTCAAACGAATGCTGCAAAGCCACAGTCAGCTGTGGTCCTAGAATCGCCAAGGGTTTGGGCAACCTGCGGTTTGTTAAGAGAACGCCCATCTGTGAGGAGACGCACCCATGAAAATGAAAACGATCGCCCGATCAGTTGCGCTGCTGGCCCTCGCTGCCGCCGCGGGTCAGGCGTCCGCCGCCGGCTTCCAGTTGCTTGAGCAAAACGCCAGTGGCATCGGCAACGCCTATGCCGGTTCGGCCGCAGTGGCGGAGAACGCCAGCACGATCTTCTTCAATCCCGCCGGGATGACTCAGTTGCAGGCCCGCGAAGCTTCGGTTGGTTTGTCCCTGGTCCGGCCCACCTTCAAGTTCAGCAACCAGGGTTCCAGCACCGGCGCTCTCGGCGGTACGGGCACTGGCAACGATGCCGGAAGCTGGGCTTTCATTCCCAATGGCTACCTGTCCTGGGGGCTGAGCAAGGATCTCTACGTGGGCGTCGGCTTCGGGGCACCATTCGGCTTGATCACCGAATACGACAACCCCTGGCTGGGCGGGGCTCAGGCCATCAAATTCGATATCAAGACCTACAACATCAATCCCAGCGTGGCCTACCGGATCAATGACAAGGTTTCGGTGGGCGGCGGCCTCAGCTACCAGCGCATGGAGGCGGAGTATGTGCGCCTGGCAACCGTCACCTCGGCGGCTCTGGCCGCCACCAGTGTGACCCTCGACGCGGGAGACAACAGCTGGGGCTGGAACGTGGGAGCCTTGTTCACCCTTAGCCCGAGCACCAAGGTGGGTGTGTCCTACCGTTCCAAGATCAAGCACGAGCTCAAGGGCGACCTGAGCCTGAGCGGCCCGGCGGCCGGCGCTTCGCCCGCCCTCACCAGCGGCAGTGCCAAGGCCAGTGTGGATCTGCCCGATACCTTCATCTTGTCGGTGACGCAGAGCCTCAACGATAAATGGGAAATGCTCGGCGACATCTCCTGGACAGGCTGGAGCAGCATTCCGAAGGTGGACATCGTGCGCACCGCCGGCATGCTCAGCGGTGCCACCGTGCAGACCCTTGATACCCATTTTCGCGACACCTGGCGTTATGCCCTGGGGGCCAACTACCGCCTGAACGACATGGTCAAGCTCAAGTTCGGTGTGGCCTACGACCAGACACCGGTGCCCGACGCCCAGCACCGCCTGGTATCCCTGCCCGACAACAATCGCATCTGGTTCTCCGCCGGTGCGCAGATCAAGGTGGCCAAGGGGTCTGTGCTGGATCTGGGCGCGGCCTACCTCAACGTGCCTGAATCCAAGGTGGACAACAACCAGACCCTCCTGGGGCGCGGCCGGGTGACCGGCGCCTATGATGCCCGGGTGTGGATCATGGGTGCTCAGTACTCCATGGCATTCTGATTCCCTCAATCCCGCCGGGTCGCCTGGGGTGACCCGGCACTTTTTTTCCTGTCCCCCCATGGGCCGCCCTGAAAACCCTCTTCCCGACGCCAAGACGCGCATTCTCGACGCGGCAGAACGCTTGTTCATGGAGAACGGCTATGCCGCCACTTCGGTGCGCATGATCACTGGCGCTGCCGGCGTGCCGGTGGCCCTTGTGAGCTATCACTTCGGTTCCAAGCAAGGGCTCATGGAGGCGGTTTACGAGCGTGCGCTGGGCAGCCGCGGCGGCAGCCGGGTGAGCTACCTGGACAGGCTGGAGGCCGATGCCGGCGGGCAGCCCATTCCCGTGGATGTGCTGGTGGATGCCTTCCTGTCGTCGGCCCTGCGTCTGACCCGCAAGGACAGCGTTCCTGGAGAGGTCTTCAAGCAGCTTATCGGTCGTGCCTTCTACGAACCTGGGCCGGGCACCGAGGCCTTCTTTCCTGAGGAGTACCGGGAGGCGGTGGATCGCTATCGTCTGGCCTTCATGCGGGCGCTGCCCCATCTCAGCCAGGACGACGTGGTATGGCGCATGTATTTCTTTGTCGGCATCGTGGCCTATGCCATGGCCGGAAAGGACTTGATGCGGATGACCGAAACCTATGGCCTGGGCGATGCGGGCGAACCTGAGGCGATCATGGCGCGCCTGCGCCCTTTCGTGGTGGCGGGCTTTCAGGCGCCGGCGGGAAGCGTTTCCGCAGGGCAGGCAACGCCCTGATTTTTCAAGCTGTTGTATCCATGGGCAGCATTGCGCTAAGATTTGAACAGTTGTTCAAAAAAGACTGTGGCAGACCCATGGTCGGTGGTCAATAACGAGGGCCCGTCCGCCGGGCCGAGTCAAAGGAGGCACATGTGAGCAGACTGATCATTCGCAAGGTGGCTGTGCTGGGCGCTGGCGTGATGGGGGCGCAGATTGCCGCCCATTGCGCCAACGCCGGCGTGCCGGTCATCCTCTTCGACCTTCCCGCCAAGGAAGGCCCCCCCAGCGCCATTGCGCGCAAGGCGGTCGATGGGCTGAAAAAGCTTGAGCCTGCACCCCTGGCCACCAAAGACCGGGCCCAGTTCGTGGATGTGGCCAACTACGGCAGTGACCTGGAAAAGCTTCGCGACTGTGACCTCATCATCGAGGCCATTGCCGAGAAGATGGAATGGAAGCTGGATCTCTACGCCAAGGTCGCCCCCTTCATCCGCGCGGACGCGATCTTTGCGTCCAACACCTCCGGTCTTTCCATCAACACCCTGTCCGAAGGCATGCCGGCGGAAGCCCGTGCCCGCTTCTGCGGCATCCATTTCTTCAATCCCCCGCGCTATATGGCGCTGGTGGAACTGATCGCCACCCGCACGACTGATCCCGCCACCCTCGATGCGCTGGAAGCCTGGCTCACGACCCGACTGGGCAAGAGCATCGTCCGCGCCAAGGACACCCCCAATTTCGTCGCCAACCGGGTGGGCGTTTTCTCCATCCTGGCTGTGATGCACCATACCGCCCGCCTCGGGCTGGGTTTTGATGAGGTGGATGCGCTCACCGGACCGATCATCGGCCGTCCGAAGAGCGCCACCTATCGCACCGCCGACGTGGTCGGCCTGGATACCCTCGCGCATGTCATCGGTACCATGCAGGCCACCCTGCCGGGCGACCCCTGGCATGCCTTCTACCAGAGCCCCGAGTGGCTATCGGGCCTGATCGCCAAGGGCGTGCTGGGGCAGAAGACCAAGGGTGGCATCTTCCGTAAGGACGGTAAAGCCATCGTCGTGCTCGATGTGGCGAAGCAGGACTACCGCCCCAGCGCCGGCGAAGTGGCACCCGAAGTGCTGGCCATCCTGAAGAACCGCAACCCCGTGGAGAAGTTCGCTCAGCTGCGCGCCAGCGCTCACCCCCAGGCCCAGTTCCTGTGGGCGATCTTCCGCGACGTTTTCCATTACTGCGCATTCCATCTGGCCGATATCGCCGACAACGCCCGCGACGTGGACTTTGCGATGCGTTGGGGCTTCGGATGGGCTCAAGGGCCCTTTGAAACCTGGCAGGCGGCGGGCTGGCAAGCGGTGGCCGAGGCGGTCAGGGCGGACATCGAGGCGGGCAAGGCGATGATCGATGCGCCGCTGCCAGGATGGGTCTTCGACGGGCGCCTCGGTGTGCACGCGCCGGAAGGCTCCTGGAGCGCCGCCGACGCGGCCCTCAAGCCCCGCTCCACCCTGCCGGTATATGGCCGCCAGCTGTACCCGGAGCAGGTTCTGGGCGAGGCTGCGCCGGACATGGGTGTCACCCTGTGGGAGAACGAAGGGGTGCGTCTGTGGAACCTGCCGGCAAAGGATGCCCGCATTGGCATCCTTTCCTTCAAATCCAAAATGCACGCCATTGGGGATGAGGTACTGGACGGCGTGCTGGAGGCAGTGGCCCGGGCGGAACGTGATCTGGATGGTCTGGTGATCTGGCATGAGGCCCCCTTTGCCGTCGGTGCCAACCTGGCCCAGGTGGCGGAAGCCTGCAAGGCCGGCCAGTTCGACATGCTCGAACGTACCGTCGCCAAATTCCAGCGTGCCTCCATGGCCCTCAAGCACGCCATGGTGCCCACGGTGGCCGCCGTGCAGGGCATGGCCCTGGGGGGCGGCTGCGAGTTTGTCATGCATGCCAGCCACCGGGTGCTGGCCCTGGAGAGCTATGTCGGCCTGGTTGAAGCCGGGGTCGGGCTGATTCCGGCCGGTGGCGGCTGCAAGGAATTCGCCCTTCAGGCGGCCGGCCTGGCCAGTCGGGCGGCGGGGGGCGACGTGTTCCCGTTCATCCAGAACATGTTCCAGACCATCGCCATGGCCAATGTCTCCAAGAGCGCCCTGCAAGCCGTTGAACTGGGCTTTGCCAAGCCGTCCGACGACATCATCTTCAATGCCCGTGAGCTCTTGCACGTGGCCCTGCACCGGGCCCGCGCCATTGCCGAATCCGGCTACCAGCCGCCGCTGGTCCAGCGTGCGGTCACGGTGGCGGGCCGCAATGGCATCGCCACCTGCGAGATGATGCTGATCAACATGAAGGAGGGCGGCTTCATTTCTGCCTGGGACTACCGCGTCGCGAGAGCTGCTGCCACCGCATTGTGCGGAGGCGAGGTGGACACCAACGCAAAGGTGCCCGAGCAGTGGATCCTTGATGTGGAGCGGGCGCAGTTCCTGGACCTGCTGAAGACCGAACAGACCCAGCAGCGCATCGTGCATATGCTCGAAACCGGCAAGCCCCTGCGTAACTGAACGGAGACAGACAAGATGAGCAAACAGATTCAGGAAGCCTATATCGTCGCCGCAACCCGCACGCCGGTGGCCAAGCGCAACGGCATGTTCCGCAACGTGCGTCCCGACGACATGCTGGCCCACGTGCTGCGCTCCGTCGTGGCCCGGGTGCCCGGGTTGGACGCCACCGAAATCGGCGACGTCATCGTTGGGTGCGCCATGCCCGAAGCCGAGCAGGGCATGAATGTGGCACGCATCGGCGTGTTGTTGGCAGGGCTGCCCAATACGGTGCCCGGCATCACCATCAACCGCTTCTGTTCGTCGGGCCTTCAGGCCGTGGCCGATGCGGCGGCGCGAATCCGCCTGGGCGAAGCCGATGTGATGATCGCGGCCGGCACTGAAAGCATGACCGTGATGCCGCAGATCATGGGCAACAAGATCTCCCTCAACCCGGCCATCTTTGAGAAAGAGGAGAACCTGGGCATCGCCTTCGGCATGGGCCTGACGGCCGAGAAGGTGGCCCAGCAATGGAAGGTGAGCCGTGAGGAGCAGGACGCCTTTGCCGTGCAGTCCAACCAGCGTGCTGCCGCCGCCATTGCTGCCGGGGCCTTCCGCGATGAGATCAGCCCCTACACGGTGCGTACCCATGTGCCCGGCGAGGGTGGAACCGTGCGCATGAGCGAGCGGATCTGCGATACCGATGAGGGGCCGCGGGGCGACGCCACCGTGCAAAGCCTCGGGAAGTTGAAGCCCGTATTCGCGGCGCGTGGGTCGGTGACGGCGGGCAACAGTTCCCAGATGTCCGACGGGGCTGGTGCCGTGCTCCTGATGTCCGAGGCGGCGGTAAAGCGTTACGGTGTCACCCCGATCGCCCGCTTCTGTAGCTATTCGGTGGCCGGTGTGCCACCGGAGATCATGGGGATCGGTCCGGTGGAAGCGATTCCCCGGGCGCTCAAGGCGGCGGGGATCAGCAAGGATGCCCTCGACTGGATCGAACTCAACGAGGCGTTTGCGGCCCAGGCCATCGCGGTGATGAAGCAACTGGATCTCGATCCGGCCAGGATCAACCCCCAGGGCGGGGCGATTGCCCTTGGCCATCCCCTGGGGGCCACGGGCGTCATCCGCGCGGCAACATTGATGAGCGGCTTCCAGCGCACCTCGGCGCGCTACGGCATGATCTCCATGTGTATCGGTACCGGCATGGGGGCCGCGGGGGTTTTCGAACGTCTTTGAACCCGGGTAGGTTATAAGCGGCCTGTCCTGGTGTTTTCCGGGCGGGCGGTCTGCCATCTCCAAGGGCCCATCCTGCGCGAACGCGCTCGATGGGCTTTTTTGCATCTGGGCCTTCCCGCAGGGACATCTTCGCGGTGAAATTACGGGCCTGCACTGACACGCTCATCCACGAGGTTTTGCCCATGACTTCCCCTGTTCTGCTCGACGTGACCGATGGCGTCGCGACTCTGACCCTCAATCGCCCGGCGGCACTCAATGCCCTGTCGGTGGACATGATGAAAGCCCTGGCGGATGCGACCGCGCGCCTGTCCCACCGGGATGACCTGCGGGTTGTGGTGGTAGCGGGGGCCGGTGAGCATTTCATGGCCGGTGGCGACCTGAAGGATTTTGCGGCGCATTTGCATCTGTCGCCGGAGAGCCGCCTGGCTACCTTCCGGGCCATGATCGAGCAATACATCAACCAGAGCGTCGAGGCCCTGCAGGCCTTGCCGGTGCCGGTGGTTGCGCAGGTGAGAGGGGCTTGCGCGGGCTTCGGCCTGTCTTTGGTCCTGGGTTGCGACATGGTGGTGGCCGCGGACAGCGCGTATTTCACGACGGCCTACGCCAGCATCGCCCTGTCGGGTGATGGTGGCGTGTCCTGGTTTCTGCCCCGCATGCTCGGTCGGCGAAAGGCCTTTGAGATGCTTCTGCTGGCTGATCGTTTCGATGCCGGCGAGGCGCTGCGCCTGGGCGTAGTCAATCGGGTGGTGCCCCCGGCCGAACTCGATGCGGCCGTCGCCGATCTTGTTGCGCGGATCGTGCGCGGGCCGGGCTGCGCCTATGGCGAAATCAAGCGCCTGCTCAATGCATCGCCCGAGCAGTCGCTGGGAGCCCAGTTGCAGCTGGAGGCGGAGGCCTTTGCCCGGTGCACGTCGCGACCTGATTTCGACGAAGGGATCAACGCCTTCCTGGGCAAGCGCAAGACCCGTTTCAACGGTTGAGGCGATAGGCCAGCAGGCCCAGCCATTCGTGGCTGGCATACCAGCCGGCGTAGGCGCTGCGCATTCCCGGAAGGGAGGGCAGGGCGTTCTTGTCGGGGTCTCGATTGAGCAAGTGGGCCGTGGGGGCGGGCCACACGGTAAAGCCTGCCGCTTCGAAGGCCTCGGCCGAGCGCCGCATGTGCGCGGCGTGGGTGACCAGCACGATGCGACGATGCCCGCTCGGCTTCAACACAGCGGCGCAGAATTCGGCGTTTTCCCGGGTGTCCCGGGAGCGGGACTCCACCCAGCGGACGGGCACATTGAAATCCTCCTCAAGGCTCGCCTTCATCAGCTCGCCTTCCGAAAGGCCACCTTGCGGGGCGCCGCCGCTCACCATCACCGGCAGTCCCGAACGGCGGGCAAGACGCGCGCCGTAGCGTATCCGTTCGAGGCTCAGGGCATTCACCGTCTCGCCACCGAACTCCGGTGCGTAGCTGCGGGTGCCGCCCGCCAGGATGACAATGGCGTCTGCCTCGGCGAGGTGCCGCGGGTCCAGCGGAGGAGCAGTCTCAAGTCCATCCAGGAGGAGCTTTACCGTTGCCGGGGTGCTCAGGGCCAGGGCGGTGAGCAGGCCAAAGGCGGCCACCATCCGTCCGGCCCGGGGCCGGCGCAAGGACAGCAGCAGACCCGCGGCGATCAGGATCAGGGGGCCAAGGGGGGGAAGAATCAGGCTCGAAAGGAGCTTTTTGAGTAGGAACATGACGAATAGTCCCGGCCGGGCGGGGTGCCGCATTGTCGGTGGAGTGACGCACGGCTATTATCCTGAAAACCGTGGTCGGTCGCTTTGACCGTGCCGGAACGCCGCATGTTTACTCGCTTCCGGCCGTGTTGTGACGATGTTGCCGGCGCGTACCACGGGCTTCGTCCAACTGCGGTTTGCGGGATTGAGCGTCTATTGAATGTCAGGCACCAGGGGAACGATCATCATCAGACATGGATTTGAGTCACGCCACAATGGCACGGCTGCGGGGGAGCTTCCCCAGTGATCGAATTGGGCGTTCGGGAGGGGATCTGGGCACTGGTCGCCATACTTACCCTCTACCTGGTGGTGATCCTTCTTCGATTGGCGTTTCAACGGCGGGGGCCTGCCGAACCGGCGGACATTCCCGCGGCACCCCGGACCCTGTTGGCTGAGGTGCCCGCTGCCGAGCCCCTCACCCCGTCAGCGCCCCCGGAGCCCGAGTTACCCCCCAGCCTGGAAGAAGACGCAGTATCGAGGGATCTCCTCAATGAACTCGAGATCCAGCAGCTGCGCCGTGATGTGGCCCAGCTTCGGACCGAGAGCGATTTTCTGCGCCGGGAACTGGCGGCCACGCGCCGGGATGTGGATGAATTGCGGGACGCCCAGCAGGCTTCGCGGGAACGGGCGGAGTACCCCCGCCCCGTGTCGCCGCAGCATTCGGAAGCCATGCTGCTGGCCGGGCGGGGCATAGAGGCGTCGCGGATTGCCGAGCATTGCGGTATTTCGGTGGCCGAAGCGGAACTGGTATGTGCCCTGGCGCGGGCGGAGGAAGGCCGATGAGCGAACACGGAAGTAAGCTGGACGCCACGACGGACGACGACCCCCGCCGCCAGTTGTGGATTCGTGCCGGGGTGGCCGGCGGCTTGATCGCGGTGTTGCTCGGCGGGCTGGCCCTGTTCGATCACCTGTCGCGGCCGCCGCAGCCCGAGGAGGTGGCGGTGCCCACCAAGCCGATTGCGCCAGCCCAGATCAATGCCGATAGCGGGCGGGATGCGCCGCCCGAGGTCGTGCGTGCCGGCGAGGCGGCGTCGGGCGATGCCCCGCCGGCCCCGTCTCCCGAGGGTTCAGCGCCACCCACTCTGCCGGAGCCCGATGTTGCGCCTGCCGGGCCTCCGGCGGAGGGAACGCGCCCTCAGGCACGGCCGGCGCCTTCCGGGGCCGCGCATGCCGACGCCAGTGCCCGGAGCGGGGGGCGTGAGGAGCCGGCGGTCAAACCGGGTTCGGCAGCGCCAGCAAGACCACTCGCGCCAGCCGCCCAGCCGCGCCCGGCGGAGGACGCGGTGCCGTCCGCGGCAACGCCGACGCCTGCTGCCCGTCCCGCAGCTGTCCCGGCGCCACCGCCCGTGGCGGGGGGCGCCGTGGCTCCGGCTGCCGTCCAGAAGCCCGTCCCTGTGGCAGGGGCCGAGTCGGCGCAGGCTTATGTCCTGCAATTCGGGTTCTTCTCGAGCGTGGCGTCCGCCGAGGCGCTCAAGGCCCGTCTGGCCCAGGCGGGCGTGCCTTCCCAGATTGAAACCCGTCTGATCGTCGGCCCCTTCGCAGATCGTCGGGAAGCGCTGGCCGCCCAGGCCCGCTTGCGCGAGAAGGGCGTCGATCCCGGTGTGCTGCTGCCCCTTGGGCGTTGAGCCCCTGGGTCTGCGCTTTCAGGCCGCGATGATGGACAGGGCGTGGCCGCTCCGGCAGCGCAACGCGAGTACAGATGTCTGCCCCGGCGCTTCCGTTGCCCAGATGGCTGCCTGATCGCCCAGCGTGCGGGCGATTTCGTAGCCACGTTGTTTGAGCCAGGCGGGGTCAAGATGCTCGGCCACCAGGCGCGGTGTTTCCGGATGCTGGGGGTGGGCCAGGATGAGACGGAAGATTCCCATGGCATTCTCCAGGTGGATTCAACTGGAGCCCAATCTAGCGCGCTAGTGTGACGGTTGTTGGAGCGACCGGGACTCAGGGAGCAAGGGCGGTTGCCGGCGGCGGCATGACCCCGGGGAGGCGGAAATTCTGGAGGATCCGGGTGGCTTCTTCGGCGTTGATCGGCCGGGAAAAGAGAAAGCCCTGCATTTCGTCACAGCCTAGAATTTCCAGGGCATTCATCTGCTCGTCGCGCTCCACGCCTTCCGCGGCGAGCCGCAAATCGAAACCCCGGGCGATGCCGGCGATGGCGCTGACGATGGGGTGATCTTCGGTGGTCTTCAGGTCCCGGACGAAACTTCGGTCGATCTTGAGGCGGGTGACGCCGCAGCGCCGCAGGTAGGCAAGGGATGAATAGCCGGTGCCGAAGTCATCGATGGCGATGCCAATACCGAGCTCCCGCAGGCTCTGCATGCGCTGGGAGACCTTGTCACTGTGTTCAAGAAGCAATCGTTCCGTGATCTCCACTTCAAGGCTGTCGGCCGGAAGGCTGTAGCGCGCCAGGACGCGGGAGATGACATCGTCGAGATCTGAGTGGTCGAAGTCCCGTGCGGAGAGGTTGGTGGATAGACGCAGGTTGGGGTAGCGCCGACGCCAGGAGGAAAACTGGGCGCAGGCGGTGTCGAGCACCCAGCGGGTGATCTCGTGGATGATGCCGGCCTCCTCGGCCATCTGGATGAAACGGGACGGCGCCACCACACCGTGCACCGGATGGCGCCAGCGCACCAGCGCTTCCATGCCGGTGATGGCGCTGCGGGACAGGCTCACCAGGGGCTGGTAGTGGAGTTCCAGCTCATTGCGGCCAAGGGCCTGGCGGAGTTCCTTCTCGAGGGAAACCCGTGCCCGATAGGTGGCGTGCATGTCTGGAGAGAAGAAACTGCAGGCATTGCCGCCTCCGCCCTTTGCCTGGTGCATGGCAACACTGGCGTGCTGGATGAGATCGTCGGCGCTGTCTCCGTCTTCCGGATGAAGGGCGACCCCCAGGCTGATGGTGGCGGTGAATTCACCATCGGCAACCGGAAACGGGTTGCGGAAGGCCTGGAGGATCTTGTCCGCGATGGATTTGGCATCGGCCTTGGTGCCCACGTCAGGGAGGAGGACGAGAAACTCGTCCGAGCCGTGGCGGGTCAGGGAGTCGCCTTTGCGCAGACATTGGCGAAGGCGTCCCGCGACGGCCCGCAGAAGCGTGTCTCCCTCACCCGCCCCGTAGGTGTCGTTCACGAGCTTGAAGCGATCCATGTCGATGAACATGACGGCGATGTGGGTCTTGCGCCGCTTGGCCTGGGCAATGGACAGGGTCAGGCGGTCGTGGAACAGATCGCGGTTGGGAAGCTGGGTCAGCGGGTCGTGGTAACTGTGTTCGCCGCGCCCCTGCTCGCCGAAGCGGTAGCCCGGCAGACTCCGCGCCGCGCCGTAGGTGCCGGCGTAATGGATGGGCGCGCGGGAATCGGTGCGGTTGTAGATCCCCATGGCGTTGAGCACGATGGTGACTGGGCCGTGCTCGTCGGTTTCAGCGTTTCCAAAGGGGTTGCGGGTGAGGCGAAGGGCCAGATTGCTGGTGGCGCGGGGGCCGGTGCGTCGCTCATTGAACGAGAAACGCGCACGTTCGAGATCCTCCGGATAGACGATCTCGGAGAAATGCTTGCCGAGCAAGGCGCTGCGGGGGTGGCCCAGCAGTGACTCGATGCGCTGGTTGAGGTAGCTGAAGCGACCGTCGGCATCCAGGGTGTAGATGAGGTCGAGGGAGTTCTCGACCAGATAGCGATGCATCTGTTCGGAGGATTCCAGGCGTTGCCGGTTTTGCCGACGACTGCGTTCCGTCTGGCGCTTGGCCAGCACCTTGGTGACGGAGCGGCGCAGTTGTTCGGCGCTATAGGGTTTGACCAGAAAGTCCGCCGCGCCGCGCCGCAGTGCGCCGACGGCCGCTTCGAGTGACTGTTCGGCGCTGATCATGATCACCGATTCCCGACGTTCATGGCTGAGCAGCCAATCCATCACCGCCAGACCCGAGGCGTCGGGCAGGCGGTAGTCGAGGACGATCAGGTCGTAAGCCGTGGCGTTGAGGCGGGCGAGGGTTTCGGCAACGGTGCCGCAAGCCTCGATCAGCCGGTCGTCCGTTTGCAGGAGGGCGGTGATGGAACGTGCCAGGGACGGTTCATCGTCGATGACCAGGATGCGGACAAGAGCTTCGGCTGCTGCGCGCCGCTGCCCCTCCGGTGGGAAGGGTTGCCCTTTCCAGGGGATGAGCATTGTGACTCCCTGACGTGGGTCTATTATTCTGCAACCCGATCATGCACTAAATCATACTGTTGCCGCCAGCGGCATGAAGATCTGGAACACGGTCCCGGATCCCAGCTGGCTGCGGCACAGGATAGTGCCTCCATTGCTTGTGACGAGGTCGCGTACCACCGCGAGCCCGACGCCTCCGCCGGGCTTGGTGCTGTTTCGTGGCCCGCCGGCGAAGAGGGTCTGCACGCGCTCGGGGGGCATGCCCGGTCCGTTATCCACGACACGGATCTCCAGGCACGGACTGCCGTTGGCGTTGATGCCGGACACCGCCGAGACGGTCAGCTTCCCACCTTCGGGGAGCGCTTCGGCCGCATTCTTGAAAAGATTCAGGAGCACCTGCTTGAGGGCGTCCGGTGGAATGGCGGCCACGGGCAGGTTGGGCGAGGTGTGCAGCTCAAAGTGAATTCCCCTGCGGGCGAACAGCGCCTCGCCATAAAGTGCGCGCAGATCATGGAGGATTTCGGCAACCCCGCTGTGGGCGGGGCCAGTGGGGAGCGTACCCGTGAAGTCGCTGGTCTTGCGGATCAATGCACCGACCCGGTCGAGTTCATCACTGAGAAGGTTGAGCTGCTCTTTGAGGGTGGCGTCCTCGACCTTCTCGTCGATGATTCCGAGGTAGGTCTTGATGACGGTCAGCGGGTTGCTGGCCTCGTGGGCGATTCGCCGGGCGTGATCAACGTAGCGGCGACCGACCGCTTCTTCGATCTCCCGGCGCATCCGTTCCTCGGTATTGCGCTCCGAGATGCGTGTCGTCGCCGCTTCGGTCAGGAGCATGCGCAGGCCGTGGTCCACCTCTTCGCCCGTATCCTCGTCGCTGGGGCAGGGAAACACCGCAACGCCCGATTCAAAGCTGTTGTTCCATGGAACGCAGAGCAGCCCGTCGCTGGCCAGCCAGCGGGCGAGCTGCCAATCCGCCGCGCTGCGACCGGGCGGCCGCGGGGAAGCCTGGAAGCGCGTTTCGACGCTATCCCGGTAGGCCTCGGCGATCACGCTGTTGGGGTCGTCTGTGGCGATGCGGATCTGGTTCAAGCCAGGATGGGCCGGATTGGCCGCGCCTGCCAGATCGCCCCCTTCAAGGGGCTTCACAAACAGGACCGGAGCATCGAGACCCAGCAGGAGCCGGGAGGCAAGGGTGAAATCCGTCCAGGCCGAACTGCCCTTGCCAAAGCTGCTCTGGGCGAAGGCCCGGAGCGCAGCCCGGGCGATCCCGGACTCGATGGTGTCCGCGTCGGCAGAGCTATCTCCGGTGGTGGCCCACGGGCGCGACAGCATGGCGGTTTCGACCGGAATTCCCAGCATGCCAGCCCGCTCCTGGACCGTGCGGGTGGTGTCGGCGAGCAGACTCACCAGAATGGAGCCGTCCAGCTGGGTCAGGCGGCGGGCGTTCTCGAGATTGAGCGGTGCCTGCGAGCCCCTGTAGGCGGCAAGCTCCTCCGCGGCGGCGGCGATGCGAACCAGAGGGTGGGCGGTCACCAGACTGCCGGCGTCGGCCTGATGCAGGGCGATGGCGTCGGCGATGCCCGCGGGCAGGCCGCAGCGGACGGCCAGGATGGACGAGATCTCGGCGTGATCCTGGCCGTAGCGTTCGAGTTCGCGGGAGGTCAGGCTGCGCTCATCCGGGCTGTCGGCGAGGATCTGAAGGTAATCGTCGGCGTATTCGATCAGCCACATCAGCCCGAGATCGTGGAGAAGGCCTGCCGAGTAGGCATCATCGGGAGAGGCATAGCCGGTTTCCCGGGCGATCTGCGATGAAAGCTCTGCGACGAACTGGCTGTGCAGGCAGTGGTGGCGATGGGTGCCGATGCCGATATGGTGCCGGGATTGTTGAACGATGTGACGCAGGGCCCACGCCTGGAGCAAACCTGCATCGATGTTGTCGATCCGTTGCGCGATGGCTTCAAGCAGGGACGCGGACTCGTGATCTTCGAGGGGGCTGGTCTGAAGCAGTTCAAAGACCAGTACGGGATCGAGCACGACGATGCGCGCAGCCTCTTTTGCGGAGGGTGTGCTGCCGGAGAGCACCCGGAGAAGGGCGGCTGCGGTTTCGCGCAGGCCCGGTAGGCGCAGGGTTGGCACCACGGCAGGGCGTCGCAATACGGAGATTCGAGTGGTTTGCATGAAGGATGCACATATTTGGCAGATCTTGTGCACCGGATTCTAACCGTGCCCCCCCCGCACCCAACTGTGACATAAGTTTGTGAAAGTCCGGCCGCCGGGGGCCGATCGTGACTCAGTTCGCGATCATGGGCACGGTCTGGCAAGACAGCTGGGCGCCAGTCTTCAATGGCGACGGCTGTTTCAAGCCTGCGCCGTGACGGTGGGCGGCTAGCTGAACTGGAGACTGTCCGCGAAGGCCAGTGCTTCGAGGTGAGCCCGGTTGATCTGGTCGCCGGAAATGTGCAGGTCAGCTGCGAGGGCGGCGAGGTTTTTCTCGTCGAAGCTCTCGAGGGCTCGGGCGAGCTTGAGGAAGGGGGCGTAGACGCCATCGCCGGTGAGGAGGGCGTCGGCTATGGGGCCCGGAAGGTGCATCTCTTCCAGGGCGGACTGGAGGCTGGCGCCAAGGAGCAGGTGCAGCATCGAAAAAGCGCCGGTGATGAACAGGTTGTCCAGCTCGCCCTTCTCAAAGAAAGCCGCGCCGATTTTCTCCATGAAGCGTCCGCGGGCGATGGCTGTCTGCATCAGGGCGGGAGCCGCCGGGTCGCGACTGGCTGAGACCAGGAGCACTGAAAGCCATTTGTTGAGTTTTTCGTAGCCCAGGATGGTAACGGCATGCCGGAAGGACTGGATCTCGCACATCAGGCCGAAACCGGCGGAATTGATGTACCTGAGCAGTTTGTAGGAAAGGGCCACGTCCTGCTTGAGGACGGTCTCGATCTCCTTGACTTCGGCATTGCGGCGAACGAGATTCATCAGCCGCACGATCTGGGCGTGGGAGGGTGCGAGCTTGCCGTTGCTGGTGACGCCGCGCAGGAAGAACCAGCCCGAGGCCCCGTCGTATCCCTGGATGATGGCGTTGCGGAAATCGGGAACGTCCGACAGGCCCCACGCCAGGGCAAGGCCGGGAGGATCGGCCGGCAGAGTGTGGCGCTTGGCGTCGATGATGACGAAGCGCCAGGGGACGTTGGCGGGGAGCACGGTGTCGTGCTGGAACCAGGTCAGATTGAGGCTGATGCCCGCCGCCTGGAGCTGGGGGATCAGCGACAAGGTGAGAGGATGGGCGATGGACTGGACCGGAATCTCGATCATCGCATTTGTTGGTGCGATCCAGTTCAGGAGATCCGGTGTGGGTACCAGTTTGTACAGGCTGATGAAAACCGGATGGGTGGCCGGCCACACTTCGGCAAGTCCATCCAGGGCTTCCACTGCCTGGGAAACCGACGCCGCGTGGACGATCAGGCGGTTGGCGGTGATCTTGTGCTGTTTGTTGATGACCGGTTCGCGGGTGATCAGGACGGCGTTGCTCATGGGCGCTGGTTTCCGGTGGGGTGCCGCTCAGGCGGCTCCGGCGTCGTTCGAATAGCTGAAGGCGTCGGCGAAGAAGGCTTCGGGCGCGAGTCCGCAGCGCTGGGTGAGGTCGGCGCGGGCGGCGTCTATCATGGCCGGTGAGCCACAGGCATACACCTCGTGGCCGCTCAGGTCGGGCAGATCGGCCATCAGGGCGTGATGGGCAAGACCGCTGCGCCCCGTCCAGGCGTCGCTGGCAGGGGCGTCGGACAGCACCGGCACAAAGCGGAAACCCGGCAGGCGGTCTTCCCAGCCGCGCACAATATCGAACTGGTAGAGACCGGCCAGATCACGACTACCCCAGTAGAGCGTCATCGGACGTGTCAGCCCGGTGGCGATGGCGTGTTCGACGATGCTCTTGATCGGCGCAAAGCCGGTACCACCCGCCAGCAGAACGATGGGTCGCGTGGAATCGTCATGCAGGCGGAAGCTGCCCAGGGGGCCTTCAAAGCGCAGGATGTCCTTCTCCTTGAGCTTTTCGAAGACGTGGGTGGTGAAGCGCCCGCCGGGAACCTGGCGGATGTGCAGTTCGAGGTAGTCGGCACCGGTGGGGGCGTTGGCGATGGAGAAGCTGCGGCGCTTGCCATCGGCAAGGAGGAAGTCGATGTACTGACCGGCCACGAACTGGAACTTCTCGCTGGCGGGCAGTTTGATCTCAAGAACGATCACGTCGGAGCTGGCGCGGGTCAGCTTCTGCACGCGGCAGGGCAGCTTCTTTACCGGGATGTCACCGGCCCGGCTGACCTGTCGGACCTCGATGACCAGATCTGAGCGGGGTGAGGCACAGCACAGCAGGGCCAGGCCGTCGGCACGGTCGGCCTCCGTGAGGGTGGATTCGGAATGGCGGCCCTGTTCGACCTGACCGGAGAGGATCCTGCTTTTGCACACCCCGCACGCGCCGTCCCGACAGCTGTAGGGAAGGAGAAGCCCGGTGGCAAGGGCGGAGGCGAGAATGGTCTCGTCGCTGGCAGCCTCAAATTGGAGGCCGCTGGGTTGAAGGGTGACCTGGAACGACATGGTGAGTGGCCGTGAGATAATCAATGGATGAAACGTCGAAAAATGAAGCAGGTGCTGATTGTGGGCAGCGGTGATGTGGCTCGCCGGATCATCCCCTGGTTGGCAGCGCGCTTTCGCGTGCTGGCCATGACGAGGCGGACCGAAGAATGCGCCTCACTGCGTGCGCTGGGCGCCATTCCCCTGGTTGCTGATCTTGATCTGCCCGATACCCTGCACCGCCTCGCCGGTCTGGCCGACTACGTGCTGCACTGTGCGCCGCCCCCTGCCCAGGGTGGCGATGACCCGCGTACCCGGCGGCTGTTGGCGGCGCTGACACGTCGCGGGAGTCTACCACGACGGATAAGCTACATAAGTACCACCGGCGTCTATGGTGACTGCGGAGGCGCCTGGCTCGACGAGACGCGGCCCCTGCGTCCGGACTCGGCCCGGGCGGGGCGGCGGGTGGCGGCTGAGGCCCGCCTGCGCGGTTTCGGCAGGCGGACTGGCTGCCGGGTCAGCATCCTGCGGGCGCCCGGGATTTACGATACTGATGCCCGTCTGCCCCGGGCCCGGCTGCTCAAGGGCGACCCGGTCCTGGTGGCCGAAGAGGATGTCTACACCAATCACATCCACGCCGACGATCTGGCACATCTTTCGGCGCTGGCCTTGTTCCGTGGCCGGCCCAATCGGGCCTACAACGCCACGGACGACAGCACGATGCGCATGGGGGATTACTTCGACCTGGTGGCCGATGCCTGCGCTCTGCCCCGGCCGCCGCGCTTGCCGCGGGCCGAACTGGTGGGCCGCCTGACGCCGATGACGCTTTCCTTCATGTCCGAGTCGAGACGCCTGAAGAACGACCGCATCAAGCGCGAATTCCGTGTCCGGCTGCTCCATCCAACCGTGGCTGCCGCCCTTGCGGCCAGTCCGCCCATCGCTTCCTGAAACCTGAATCGAGTCTGACACCATGCTTTACCTCAGCATCAAGGCCCTGCACATCATCTTCGTCACCAGCTGGTTTGCCGGCCTCTTCTACCTGCCTCGCCTGTTCGTCAATCACGCCATGGTCACCGACACCGCCACCCTGGAGCGACTGGCCCTGATGGAGCACAAGCTCTATCGCTTCATGACGCCCCTCGGCATCCTGGCCGTCGCGCTGGGCATGTGGCTGTGGTTCGGATTTGGCCTGAGCGGCGGCTGGTTGCATGCCAAGACCGCACTGGTGACCTTCCTGATCGTCTACCACCTGTATTGCGGCCGCCTGATGCGTGCCTTTGCCGACGGGCGCAATACCCGCAGCCATGTCTGGTACCGTTTCTTCAATGAAGTGCCGGTGCTGGTGCTGTTTGTGGTGGTCTTTCTCGTTGTGCTGAAGCCCTTCTGATTCACTTGTCCGGACGCCTGCCTTGAATTTCTTTTCGCCCTGTCCCCGCGGCCTCGAGCCGATTCTCGCCGAGGAGCTGAAGGCCCTCGGTGTCGCCGAACCCAGGATCGTTCCCGGCGGTGTGCATTTCGCCGGGGAGTGGTCCCTGTGCTA
>JAEUNV010000200.1 GCA_016790385.1 Zoogloea sp. | reverse complement strand
TGGATTCCGAATGTCCTCGAATAGACAACACTTCTCGTCCGGACGGCAGCGCGGCGTGGTTCTGGCCGTGGTGCTGGTGGTGCTGGTTGTCATGATGCTCGGCTCGGTTTCCTTGCTGAACTCTGTTGATACCTCGGCTTTGCTGTCCGGCAACATCGGTTTCAAGCGCGATTCCATCAACAGCGCCGGCGGAGGGCTCAATATGGCGTTTTCCGCCTTGAAGTCGGCCGAGCTGCGGTCAAAACAGGATTCCGTGGCAGGTTGCCCGCCTCCTGCTTCGACGGGGACAGCGTGCACGGATGCCGGGGTATGGGCGAAATACAATTTCTATCCCCGCATCCTTCAGACGGACGAGAACGGCATTCCCTTGATCATCAAGGATAAGACCCAGTTCGACACAAAGTTCAAGAGCCCTGCGGTCAAGGTCAATGGCAATGAGACGCGCTTTCTGGTTGAGCGCATGTGTGAGACCTACGGCCCCTCCAGCAAGGTCACTTGCGTGCTGTCCAATGACATGGCTGCCGGTGGCGATGACCGAAATGAAAAACCGGGTTCTGTTGCTTCTCCCGTTTATCGGGTCACGGTGCGCACGGATGGTGTTCGCAATAGCCAGACCTACGTTCAGTGGAATGTGACCTTCCTCGAAGAGTAATACCTGAAATGACTTGGGGACATGACGAAATGAATGCAGCCACGGCAGGATCCAAGGCATCTTTCCCTCGCTGGAAGTTCATGGCGGCCCGGTTCCTCGTTGCAGCCGGGGCGTGGCATTCAATGCTGCCCGTGGTCCATGCGACAGAGACGGCGCTTGCTGACGTGCCCATCACCGCCAGTACAGAGGCGGTTCCGGCCAACGTGATGCTCGCCCTGTCCGTCGAGTTTCCCACTGCGCAGAGTCACGCAAACTTCAGCACCGGGGTCTACGGTGTCACGGCTCTCCCGGCCTCGTCCCAATCCGATCCTTATTTCGAGCCTACCCGCAAATACCTGGGGTATTTTGATCCTACCCGCTGCTACGCCTATACCGGCACCTCCGCAGACGGATATTTTTATCCCACCAATAGTGTTCAAGGGGCCAATTACACTTGCTCCGGCGAATGGTCCGGAAATTACATGAACTGGGCGACCATGCATGTAATCGATCTTTTCCGCTGGGCCATGACAGGGGGCGCGCGTGACAAGGACGAACCCTCCGATTTTTCAGCGGGCACCCCCGTCGGGGTCACCATTCTCAAGAAAGCCTGGTCCAATAATCAGGGCTCCAAATCCAACTTCCCCGACAAGTCCCTGGCGCCGACCAACGTCTCCAAATACACTCCCTTGAGCACCAGTGGATCGAAGAACCTGATTGCAACGGTTTTCGACAAGGGGATCAACGTCGAGTTTACCCAAAGCAATAACAATTCCGCGGCTGGTAGCGTTATCGGGAGTTATCAGGTCAGGGTTCTTGTTTGCGGCGGTACGGATATCACCAAGCATGAATACGCCGACCAGTCCTATTGCCAGAAATACGAGAACCCCGAGAAGACCAAACGGGTATACAAGCCGGTGGGGTTGATCCAGAAGAACATTCAGAGAATGCGCTTTGGTGCGACGGCCTACCACAACCTTAACGGCGACACCTATGGCTCGGACACGCTGCTGAAGGCCTGGGATGGTGGCGTACTGAAAGCACAAATTCGTGACACGCGCGATGAGATCCTCGAAACCGGGGCCTTCCTTCAGGATCCGTTTCCTGTCGACAGGGGAGGCGATTCGGAGATTACCCGATCAGGCGCCATCAATTACCTGAACCTGTTCGGCTACAAAGCCAAGAGTTACAAGCGCTATGACAACGTGAGCGAGATGTATGCCGTTGCTCTGCGCTATCTGTTGGGGCCATCCGGTATCGGGCATGTGCCCAGCTATTCCGCCATCCCTTCCGGCGTGACGGCAGCCCAGAGAGTGAAGATCAAGGACGATTTCCCCATCATCACCAACTGGCTGGATCCCGTTCTGCCCGCCTCCCAGGGGGGGAGTTGTCAGAAGCAGTTCATCATCGGCATTGGTGATACCAACACCTGTGGTGACACGTGCGACAACAATCTGTCGGGCAGCGGTTACCCCATGGATTCCCTGGTTGCGGGTGAGCGTTTTGCGGGTGAAACCGTCAAGGACTGGACGAAGAAGATCACCGGCTACAGCCTGGCCGTTGACTACATCGCGGGCATGGCCTACGCCGCCAATACGGCCCCCTTGCGCAGCGATTTTCCTGATTCCCGGATCAAGACCTTCTGGGTGGATGCGCTGGAGTATTCCACCATGGCCAATAACAACCAGTACTACAAGGCGGCGAAATACGGGGGCTTTACCGACAAGGACAAGGATGGCGTGCCCGATGCGGGGGAATGGGATGCGCTGGCGCAAAACTATAAGGGGACGCCTATCCCCGACACCTACTTCCCGGCATCCGATCCGGATCGTTTAGTGTCGGGCTTGAACTCGGCTTTCAGTCAGATCAACTCTTTGATCGGTTCCGCGTCTGGCGTGGGTACCACAGGGTCTGTGATTTCCGACAGTCTGGCCGCTGATGGCTTTTTTCAGACGACTTACAACTCCCTCTACTGGTCTGGTGACCTCAAGGGCCTGAAGATCGATTCGATCAATGTCACATCGGGCGAGATCAATACCTCCCAGGTTTGGAGTGCGGCAACGAAGCTTGATTTAATGGTGACTGGTTCGGGTTGGGACTCCGCCCGCAAGGTGGTCACATTAGCCCCCGACAGCAACGGCAAGCTCAAGGGCGTGCCTTTCCGGCTGGCCAACCTGTCCGCAGCCCAGGCGGCGGCTTTGGGTTCGTCGACTGAGCAGTCGAATGTCCTCAAGTACCTGCGCGGTGATACGACCAACCAGTCGACGCTCAACGTGCGCAAGACTTACCGCTATCGTGCATCGGTTCTCGGTGACATCGTCGATTCGGGCGCACTTTATGTCGGCCCGCCGAATGAGTACTACTCGGACGCATACAATCCGGGGTATTCCATTTTCAAGACCAGCAAGGCCTCACGGAAACCGGTTGTTTATGTGGGTGCAAACGACGGCATGTTCCATGCCTTTGACGCGCAGATGACGACTTCCGGGGGCGCGGAATTGTTCGCCGTGGTGCCGAATGCTGCTTATCTCGGCCCCGACGGGAAACCCGGCGAAAGCGGACTCAGGGCGTTGAGCGACAATGCCTATCTGCATCACTACTACGTCAACGCAACCGCCTACTCCCGGGATGTGGATTTCAAGCGCGCCGGGGGCACGATCGAGTCGAACCCCAATTCCTACGACTGGAGAACCCTGCTGGTATTCGGGCTTGGCAAGGGAGGGCGGAGTTATGTTGCCCTGGACATTACCGACACGCCGACTTCCTCAACCACCGAAGCAACGATCGCCAACAAGGTTCTTTGGGAATTCACCCACGAGGATATGGGTTTCAGTTATGGCCGCGCCAACATCGTGAAGACGCGCAAATGGGGTTGGGTGGTCATCATCTCGGGCGGCTACAACAACATTCTCGGTACGACCAATACCAGTGTTCCGGGAAAAGGCGTGCTCTTCGTCCTGGATCCCAAGTCGGGCACTGTCCTGCAAAAAATTTACACGAACGAAGGAAGTGTGGCGAACCCGGCCGGCATGGCACACCAGAGTGGCTATGTGCAGGATTACACCGATATGACGATCGATTTCATGTACGCGGGTGACCTTTTGGGCAACCTGTGGCGTTTCGATTTCTCCAGCCCCACCAACGACGTTCCCAACCCGACCTCGCCGATTCTCCATCTCCGGGATTCACTGGGCAATCCGCAGCCCGTGACCACCGAGCCAAGGGTTGATCCCGGCACCGATCTGGTCCGCTATGTGTTTGTGGGAACGGGGAGACTCCTGCACACCAACGACCGGAACAATACGCAGCAGCAGACCTTCTATGCCTTGCGGGATGGCACGGTTTCCGACCCCTACTCGTCGGCAGCAAATGCCGCCAACCCCCTTCCCAGCGGCATCACCTTCCCGGTGCAGCGTAACAATATGGTGCAGGTGGATAGCCTGATCGAGGGGGTTGTGCGGGATTCGTCCAAGCCGATGGGCTGGTTTTACGATCTTACCGGTCGTCGCGGTACGCTCGCCGAGCAAGTGGTCCAACATCCGCAGGTTAACGAAGGCGTCGTATCCTGGATTGGTACCCTGATGAATCAGGACAAATGCAACCCGGGGGGCGAGAGTGCGGCGTATGCCGTCAAATACGGTTCGGCCAAGAGCACCTTTGCCACCATCGTAAATAACGTTCGTGTGCCCATTGCCTTCGTTTCATCCACATCCGGTCTGGTGGGCGCCAGGATGGTTCGGTATGGCTCGTCCATTCGTCTGCTTGGTTCCTACGGAAATGCCTCCAGTCCCGGTTTCGTCGGGAGTCAGGTTGGCGGTTTCGGGGATCCGCGCGTTCTCAACTGGCGGATCATCGGACAATGAACACGCTTGGCCTGCCCCGTATCCATCAGGGTGCGGGCCTTTTCCCAACGGTGGGCAGGCTTGCACGGCCTATGGGGGCCATGTAGAATAGCTGGCTGTTGTTAGCCGCTGTAGCTCAGTCGGTAGAGCAGCGCATTCGTAATGCGAAGGTCACCAGTTCGATTCCGGTCAGCGGCACCAACCGATAAAAAAATGCAAGAGGCCAACCCCCAGGGGTTGGCCTCTTGCATTTTTTATGCGGCCGTGAGGCCCGAAACGAAAGCTATTGGTGCCCCTTGCCCCGGCTGGGGCAAGGTTCAGGATCTCTATCAGGCCGTCAGATCAAGCAGCTTTCCGAAGGCGCTGGCGAACTGGGCCAGACCCTCCTGCTGGAGCCGTTCGCCCAGCACATCGAGATCGATTCCCAGCCTGCCAAGCGCCAAAATGTGGTTCGCTGATGCTTCCACCTCGGTGCCGACCGTGTTGCCGATGACCCGACCGTGATCGATAAAGGCTGCCAGCGTTGCATCGGGCAAGGTGTTGACAGTCTCCGGTCCGATGAGCGGTTCGACGTACATGAGATCAGGATAGGCGGGGTTCTTGGTGCCGGTGCTGGCCCACAGCATGCTTTGCGGGCGAGCACCGCGAGCAGCCAGCGCGCTGAAGCCTGCCCCGTGGAAGCGCGCCAGATAAGCTTGGTAGGCCTGCCGTGCAAGGGCAACGCCGGCCTTGCCGCGCAGGGCCAGGGCTGCCTCACTGCCCATTTCCTCGAGTTGCCTGTCGATGAGGGTTTCCCAGCGAGACAGAAACACGCTGGCCACCGAGCGGACCCGGCTCAGATCGCCGCCTGCCGCCGCCAGGGCTTCGAGGCCGCGCTGATAGGCGCCCGCGACGGCGTCCACGTGGATCAGAGAAAACATCAGGGTGACGTTGATGCTGAGCCCTTCGCCCGTCAGGGTTTCGATGGCGCGGATACCCGCCGCGGTGGCTGGAATCTTGACCAGCAGATTGTCCCGGGCCACGGCGGCGCGCAACCTGCGCGCTGCGGCCACGGTGCCGGCTTCGTCATCGGCGAGGGAGGGAGAGACTTCCAGGCTAACGTAGCCGGCATCCCCCCCGCTGGCATCGAATACGGGGCGCATCAGGTCGCAAGCGCGCTGCACATCGTCGATCACCAGGCGTTCGTAACGCTGCTCGGCGCTCAGGTTCTCGTTGCGCATGGCGTCCAGGGCGGGACGATAGTCCTGCCCCTCGGCGATGGCCTTGTGGAAGATCGCCGGGTTGGTGGTCACGCCGGCGACGCCCTGTTCGATGTGGCGGGCAAGATGGCCTTCATTGATCAGGGAACGGGAAAGGTTGTCGAGCCAGATTTGCTGGCCGGCGGCGCGGGCGGCTTGGATCGGATTCATGGACAAGGAACCTGGATGCGGT
>JAEUNV010000195.1 GCA_016790385.1 Zoogloea sp. | reverse complement strand
CAAGCTGGAGCACCCCGAAGCAGGACAACGCGACAGATGTCTCGCCTGGAGCATGTGGACACTGTCGGCGCGATCTCGGAAGCTCCCGCGCAAGTGGACCGAAACCCTTGCCGGCAGTGCCCGCAAGGGTTCAATACAGGCCATGGCAAACGGTGGCACAGGTCTTGCAGCGTCTCTCCCTCCATACAGAGCAGACCGCCACCGGCAGGTCGCCGTCAGGAGACACAATGATCAAGAGCGCCCTTCTGGCCATGCTTTTCGCGTGCACGTGCAGCACCGGCGCGGCCGCTGCCGAGCGCGGCGCGGACCCCCTCGAATCACCACGCTGGGCCGACATGCGCAAGGAGATGTTTCCGGCCTCGGCGCGGGTGGTCTTCGACGACAAGGTCAAGGTGACCGCCCCGCTGACGGCGGAGAACGCCATGAATGTCCCGGTGAGCGTGGACGCCAGCGCCCTCCAGGACGTTCGCGAGGTGCTCGTCTTTGCCGACTTCAACCCCATTGTGCGGGTGGTGCGCTTTGAACCCACCGGCGCGCAGCCCAGCCTGGGTTTTCGTATCAAACTTCAGCAATCCACGCCGGTGCGCGCCGCGGTGCGGACGGGCAACGGCAACTGGCATGTGGGCGGCACCTGGGTGAACACCGCGGGCGGCGGCTGCACCCTGCCTTCCACCGGCAGCGCGTCGCCCGAATGGCAGAAACGTCTGGGGGAAGTGAGCAGCCGGGTGTGGCCGCGCAAGGAAGGCGGCGAGCGCATCCGCCTGCGCATCATTCACCCCATCGACACCGGCCTCGCCGCAGGCATCCCGGCCTTCTTTCTGCAAGACCTCATACTCACCGACGACAAGGGCAAGGCCCTGATGCACATCGAGGGATTCGAGCCGATTGCAGAAAACCCGGTGTTCACGGTGGACGTGCCCGCCGCCCGCGCCACGGCGGCTTACCGGGTGAGTGGGCGTGACAACAACGGCAACGCCATTGCGGCGGTGATCGAAAAATGAGCAGCCTGCGCCGCTCCACCCGTGCCCTCATCGCCCTCTTTGCCCTCGGCTGGACGCTCGTACTTGCCGCCGCCGACCGGGACTACGGCCTCGCCCCGGTGCGTATCGCCGACGACACCTGGGTGCTGGTGGGGCGGAGCGAGGACTTCAGCTTTGCCAACGGTGGCAACATCGTCAATACCGCCTTCATCGTCACCAGCGCCGGCGTGGTGGTGATCGACAGCGGGCCGTCCCGGAGCTACGGCGAGCAGCTCAAGCGAGCGATTGCCCGTATCACCGACAAGCCGGTGAGCCTGGTGCTCAACACCCACCACCACCCGGACCACTTCCTTGGCAACCAGGCCTTTGCCATCGAGACCCTGGCCGCCCTGCCCGCCACCATCAAGGGCATTCACAGCGAAGGCGGCAGCTTCAACGAAAACATGTATCGCCTCGCCGGAGACTGGATGGCCGGCACCGAGCCTGTTGCGCCGGCGCGCCCGCTCGCGCCCGGGCCGCTGACGATGGGCAATCACCGCCTCGAACTGATCGCCCTGGACGGCCACACCGAGGCAGACCTGGTCATATTCGACCGCAGCACCGGTGTGCTCTTTGCCGGCGACCTGGTCTTCAACGGCCGCACTCCCACCACGCCCCACGCCAACTTGCAGCGCTGGCAGGCCGCCCTCGACCAGCTCGCCGAAGCGCCCTTCGCCACCCTGGTGCCCGGCCATGGGCCGCTGGCCGACAACACCAAGCCGATCCGCCAGACCCGGGCATGGCTGGCCTGGCTCGACCGCCACCTGCGCCAGGCCGCCGAGGACGGTCTCGATATGACCGAAGTCCTGGCCCTGCCGATTCCCGCGGAATTTCGCGACCTCGCCGTGGTCGACGCGGAGTATCGCCGTTCCGTCGGCCAGCTCTACCCGGCCTATGAGCAGCGTGCGCTTTCTGCGGAGCGTCGCAAGCCATGAACATCGTTGTGCCGCCATCCGACCTCAGCTGGCCCCGCCCGGCGGCCCTGCCCCGCCCGCTGCGGGTGGCCATCGGCCTGTCGATCGGCGTGCATGCCCTGGCCTTGCTGGTAGAGGGCCGGAGCATGACACCGCCCCCCGAGCCCCCGCCCCTGGAAGTCGTGCTGCGCCGCCCTGCGCCCGCCCCGGTTCCAATTCCGGTTCCAATTCCGGTTGCGGAGCCGGTGCCCAGCCTTCCGCAGCCCCGCACGGAAGCCCCTGCACCTGCGCGCCTCGCCCGCGTCGAAGCCGCGCCCCGGGCGGCCCGCCCCGAACCACGCCCGGCCCCCGTGCTGAGCCGTCCGGCGGCACAGGCGCCCGTCAATACGCCGGCCCTGCGCGTTGAATCGGCGCCCGTCGCCGCCCAAACTCCGGCCGCCTCCACTGAAACCCCGCCCCAGGCCGCGGCCCCGGTCGCTGCACGGGCGGCACCGGTGGAACCGGTGGTTGCCGCGCACGCCGCCGAAGACACCCTCGATCCGGCCCTCCTGGAGCGCTACGGGCGCAGCCTCTCCAGCCTTTTTGCGCGGCAGCAGAACTACCCGCGCGTGGCCGCTATGCGCGGCTGGGAGGGCGAGGTGCAGGTGCGTGTGACCATCGCCCGCAAGGGCAACATCGTGGCTGCCCAGGTGGTCCGTTCGAGCGGCTTTGAGGTTCTGGATCAGAGCGCCGTACAACTGGTCTCGGGCGCCGGCCCCCTGCCCCGCCCGCCGGAAGCCTTGCTGAACCGGGAGCTTCAGATCGTTGTGCCCGTGCTGTTCAAACTGGAGAAACCGGCATGAACGCCGCGGCCGGCACCCTTCCCTCCGATCCCAAAGCGGGCGACGCGCCCCGGCGATCAGCCAAGAGCCCGTCCCTGCGGCTGCGGGTCAGTCTGGTGCTCACCGCCCTGGCGGCGGCTTTCGTGATCGCGGGCGCCGGCCTGTGGGTGCGTGACGCCCGCACCGCCATCGCCGAGGAAATCACTGCCGCCCACCGGGTTGCCGCCCAATGGCTGGCCGTATCGGCGCGGGGCACCGCCTCCGGCGATCCGGCCTGGACGGAAGCACGCCTCCTCGCCCATCTCAATGCCGTCGGCCGCATCCGCGCCCACCAGCTCGAAGCCCGCGACGAAGCCGGCCACCTGCGCTATGTCTCGCCCCCCTCGGCCTACAAGGCCGGTCGTGACGCCCCCGCCTGGTTCACCCACTGGATGGACCCGGGGATTCCGGCCATGACCCTGCATGCAGGCAGCCTCACCCTGCATCTGCAACCGGACCCGTCCCGCGCCCTGGTGGACCTGTGGGACGACCTCAGCGCCGCCATGACCCGCGCCCTGCTGGCCCTGGCCGGGCTCTTCATTGGCAGCTGGTTCGCCATCCACCATGCGCTGCGGCCCCTCGAGAACGTCATGGCCGCCCTCGACCGCACCGGCCAGGGCAAATTCGACACCCGCCTGCCTACCGACGGCCCGGCCGAACTGGCCCGTCTTGGCAATGCCTTCAACGGCATGGCAAGACGCCTCAGCGAAGCCGTCAGCGAAAACGTGCGCCTGAGCCATGAGCAGGCCGTGGCCCGGGCCGTCACCGAACGCCTCGAAGCCGACCGCCTGGCCATCGCCCGGGATCTCCACGACGAACTCGGCCAAAGTATCACTGCCGTGGCCGCCCTGGCTGGAGCCATCGTCCAGCGCAGCACCGACACCCCCCAGATCCGCCAGAGCGCCGAGGTGATCCGGGATGTGGCTTCGCGCATGCAGGGTGATGTGCGCGCCCTGCTGAGCCGCCTGCGCCCCCCCGGTCGCGGCCCCCGGGA
>JAEUNV010000186.1 GCA_016790385.1 Zoogloea sp. | reverse complement strand
CGGGCGGAGAACGGCGGCGGCAGGCTCACCGGGGCGGCAAGCCGCACTTTCAGGGTGTGGGTGGCGAAGCGTTGCAGCAGGTTGGCCGTTGTGTCGAGGGCCACCACCCGCCCGGCCTTGAGCATGGCTATGCGTCCGCACAGGGACTCGGCCTCTTCAAGGTAGTGGGTGGTCAGCACAATGGTGTGGCCGTCCTGGTTGAGCTTGCGGATGAACTGCCACAGGCCATGACGCAGTTCCACGTCCACCCCGGCGGTGGGCTCGTCGAGGACGATGACCGGCGGGCGATGTACCAGGGCCTGGGCCACCAGCGCCCGGCGCTTCATGCCGCCGGACAGCATGCGCATGTTGGCGCCGGCCTTGCCGGTGAGGTCCAGGTTGTGGAGGATCTCGTCGATCCAGTCGTCGTTGTTACGGATGCCGAAGTAGCCCGACTGGATGCGCAGCATCTCGCGCACCGAGAAGAAGGGGTCGAAGACCAGCTCCTGGGGCACCACCCCGAGCGCCATGCGGGCAGCGCGGTAGTCGCGCACCACGTCGTGCCCCATCACCTCCAGGGTGCCGGAGTCGGGCCGGGCGAGACCGGCAAGGGACGAAATGAGGGTGGTCTTACCGGCACCATTGGGGCCCAGAAGGCCGAAGAACTCGCCCTGGGCCACTTCCAGATCAACGCCGGCCAGGGCCTGCAAAGAACGGAAACGCTTGGTGACGCCGGCAACGCGGATCGCAGGATTCATGAAAGGGGCCGCTGGCTCAATGGGCCAGGGGAAGAATGGTATCGACGTCGTAGAGGGACGCGAGACTGACCAGCGCCGCCGGAGGCTGGTCGATGGAAAGGCTGCGGCCGGCGTTGCGGGCGGCGCGGACCCAGCTCAACAGCAGGGCCAGGGCGGCGGAATCCACCTGTGTGACTCCGGAGAGGTCCACCACGAGATCGGCCGCGATCACATGCTCACGGCCGGCGGTGGCCAGGTCGCCGGCGGTGGCAACCGTCAGTGGCCCGGATAGGCTGAGGCGCTGGCCGTCGGAGCGGATCATTTCTTGGCCGACACCGTCGGGTCGAGCTGCTTGTTCTTGTCCTTGAGGGACTTGATCAGGCCGTCGATGCCACCTGAACGCACCTCCTGGCCAAAACTGTCACGGTAATTGGTAACAAGGCTGACGCCCGCCACCAGCACATCGTAGACCTTCCAGCCATCGGCAAGCTTCTCGAGGTTGTAGTCGATCTGCACGGGCTTGGCCCCGGGCTGGCGCACCTCGGTGCGCACCACCACGTCGGTGTCCTCGGGCTTGGCCTTGAGGGGCTTGAAGTCGATCTGCTGATTGCGGTACTGGGTCAGGGCATTGGAATACGTGCGCACCAGCAGGGTCTTGAACTCCTGGGTCAGCACGGTCTTCTGCTCGGGGCTGGCCTGCTTCCAGTCCTTGCCGACGGCAAGACGGGTCATGTGGGCAAAGTCGAAATAAGGCAGCACCCGGGTCTCGACCAGTTCAACCGCCTTGCGAGTGTCGCCGGACTGGATGGCCTTGTCCTGGCGCACGATGGCGATCACGTCATCGGTCACGCCTTTGACCAGGGCATCGGGCGCAGCCGGATCGGCCGCAATGGCGTTGAACTGGACGCCAATGCTGAGGGCGAGCGCGGCAAGCAGGGATGCAATCTTGTTCATCAGTGGGTCTCTCTGTTGTCGTGGGGCGGGGCCTGGGGATTA
Source organism: Zoogloea sp. (assembly GCA_016790385.1). Classification (GTDB taxonomy): domain Bacteria; phylum Pseudomonadota; class Gammaproteobacteria; order Burkholderiales; family Rhodocyclaceae; genus Zoogloea. Next base: position 3,774 of record JAEUNV010000186.1, on the reverse strand, counting down.
TTCGTCGTCCGGGTCCTTCACCCGGGGTGGCTGACCGTCATAAACCTGATTCAGGCGGTATTGCAGGTAGAAACTGCGCATGTAGCCGTACTTGTCCAGGGCCGCCTGCTCGGCCGTTGTGTCAGCCCCCAGCAGGGCGGCGCGACGGTGGGTGAAACGCAGGCCGGTGAGGGAGTTGCGCACCGCGACTTCCTTGAACTGCAACACCGGATCAGCCTGAATATCGCCGATCAGGCCAAGGCTGTCGCGCAGCGTGCTCGGCCCGAGCAGGGGCAGGACGATGTAAGGGCCTTCGCCGACCCCCCAGGTACCAAGGGTCTGACCGAGATCCTCGTCATGCTTTTCGAGCCCCATCTCCGTGGCAACGTCGAAGAGCCCGAAGATGCCGACCGTGCTGTTCACAAGCACCCGACCGCCATCCGACAAGCCATCCACAAACTTGCCCTGAAGCACGTTGTTCACCCCGATCCACACATCACCGATGTTGCCGAAAAAGTTGCCAACCCCCACCTTGAGCGGCAGCGGAATGTAGTCGTAGACCTGCGCCACCGGGCGCATCACGTATTTGTCGGCCGATTCGTTGAAAGCAAAGGTGGCCCGATTAAGGGGCTCGATGGGGTCTCGGGGGTGAGCGCCCGCGCCGGCACAGGCCGTCAGCGCAAGCGCCAGCCCGAGCGGGGCAGCACGTGCCGGCAGGCTTCTTGTTGCGGGCGTGTTGCTGTTGATCATCGTCGGGTACTCCCTGTGGATGCGCCGGCGCTCACTTGGCCGGCGCAGGTTCGCCCTCGGCTGCCTTGTTGAACATGAACTGGCTGATCAGCTTCTCGAGCACAACGGCCGACTGGGTCTTCCTGATGACATCGCCGGGCGCCAGGGTCTTTTCCTCGCCCCCCGGATCCAGGCCCAGGTACTGCTCGCCAAGCAGGCCGGAGGTCAGGATGTTGGCAAACGTGTCAGTGGGAAACTTGTAACGGCTATCCACGGTGAAGACCACCTCCGCCTGAAAGCGTTCATTGTCGTAGCGGATCTCGGAAACCCGCCCCACCAGCACACCGGCCACCTTGACCGGCGCACGCACCTTGAGACCGCCGATATTGTCGAAACGGGCGCTGAGGGTGTAGGGCGAGCGGATATCGGAACCCGAGATGCTGCCAACCTTGAGCGCCAGAAAGAACAGCGCGGCAATACCCATCGCCACGAAAACCCCGACCCACAGATCCATCGTGGTACGACTCATCGTTAACCTCGGAACATGAAAGACGTCATTACAAAATCCAGCGCCAGGATGGCCAGGGCCGAACTCACCACGGTGCGGGTGATGGCGCGGGAAACCCCTTCGGCCGTGGGCACGCAATCGTAGCCCTCGAAGACCGCGATCAGGGCCACCGCCACACCGAACACGCAGCTCTTGATCACGCCATTGAGGACGTCGTATTGGAAGTCGACGGCATCCTGCATCTGCGCCCAGAAAGCACCGTCATCAACGCCGATGACCACCACCCCGATCAGCCAGCCGCCGAACACCCCCATGGCGGAGAACAGCGCTGCCAACAGGGGCATGGAGACGACCCCACCCCAGAAGCGCGGCGCCACCACCCGGGCGATGGGACTCACCGCCATCATGTCCATGGCCTTGAGCTGCTCGGTGACCTTCATCAACCCGATCTCGGCCGTGACCGCCGAACCGGCACGGCTGGCGAACAGCAAGCCCGCCACCACCGGCCCCAGTTCCCGAACCAGGGACAAGGCCACCAGCGTCCCCAGGGAATCGCTGGCCCCGTAGCGCTGCAAGGTTTCATAACCTTGCAGGCCCAGCACCAGCCCGACGAACAGCCCCGACACGAGGATGATCAGAAGGGACATCACCCCGCTGAAGTAAAGCTCGCGAACGGTGAGGTGGATGCGCGTGAAGGACTGCCCCGAATACACGAGGATCAGCCAGAAGAAGCGGGCCATGAAGCCCAGCTGCCACACCCCGTTGATGACCAGCGCCCCCAAGCGGCGAATCGCGCCCACCATCAAGCCGCTCCCCCGACCAGGGCCGTGGCGTAATCTCCGGCGGGGTAGTGGAAGGGCACGGGGCCGTCGGCCTCGGCATGCACGAACTGGTGCACGAAGGGATCGGTCGAGTTGCGGATCGCTTCGGGCGTACCCTCCGCGGCCACCCGCCCCTCGGAAATGAAATAGATGTAATCCACGATCTGCAGGGACTCCTGGATATCGTGGGTGACGATGACGGAACTGGCGCCAAGGGCATCGTTGAGGCGCCGGATCAGCTGACCGATCACCCCGAGGGAGATGGGATCGAGGCCGGTGAAAGGCTCGTCGTACATCAGCAGCATGGGGTCGAGGGCGATGGTTCGCGCCAGAGCCACGCGCCGCGCCATGCCGCCCGAGAGCTCGCCGGGCATCAGCCTGGCCGCGCCCCGCAAACCCACCGCATGGAGCTTCATGAGCACCAGATCGTTGATGAGTTCGGCGGGAAGGTCGGTGTGCTCCCGCAGGGGAAAGGCCACGTTGTCGAATACCGACATGTCGGTAAACAGCGCGCCGAACTGGAACAGCATGCCCATCCGGCGGCGCAGGGCGTAAAGCGCCTCTCGCCCCAGCCTCCCCACATCCTCACCGTCCACCATCACCCGGCCAGCCACGGCGCGCTCCTGCCCACCAATCAGGCGCAGCAGCGTCGTCTTGCCGCAGCCGCTGCCACCCATGATGGCCACCACTTTTCCGCGGGGAATCGACAGGGAAATGTCGCGCAGGATCGCCCGTTCGCCGTAGGCGAAACGCACGTTTTCGAGGCGAACAAGAGGCTCGGACATGGAAAAATGTTGCAACGCGGGAGGCGAATTGTAGCAGACGGAGACCGGCGTGGCATGCAAGCGCCTCGCCCACGAAAGCGAAATATCATGTCACATCAACATCTTGAGCGCGCCACAGCGGGGTTCGCGCGAGCCGTTTATAATGCGCGGTTTCGTTCCAATCACGACCCGCCACGGACATGCAGGACAAACAACAGTACAAACCCGCCGAGATCGAGCGCGCCGCCCAGCAGCACTGGGACAGTACCGAAGCCTTCCGCGTCCAGGCCGACGCATCCAGGCCCAAGTACTACTGCCTGTCCATGTTCCCCTACCCCTCGGGCAAGCTGCACATGGGGCATGTGCGCAACTACACCATCGGCGACGTGCTGTCCCGCTTCCACAAGATGAAGGGGTTCAACGTCCTGCAACCCATGGGTTGGGACGCCTTCGGCCTGCCCGCCGAAAACGCCGCGATCAAGAACCGGGTTCCGCCCGCCAAGTGGACTTACGACAACATCGCCTACATGAAGCAGCAGCTCAAGTCCCTGGGCTTTGCCATCGACTGGCGCCGCGAGCTGGCCACCTGCACCCCCGAGTATTACAAGTGGAATCAATGGATCTTCCTGCGCATGCTCGAAAAAGGCATCGCCGAGCGCAAGACCCAGGTGGTGAACTGGGACCCGGTGGACCAGACCGTGCTGGCCAACGAGCAGGTCATCGACGGCCGCGGCTGGCGCACCGGCGCGGTGGTGGAGAAGCGCGAGATCCCCGGCTACTACCTCAAGATCACCGACTACGCCGACGAGCTGCTGGGCGATCTGGACGAACTTTCCGGCTGGCCAGAGCGGGTCAAGCTGATGCAGGCCAACTGGATCGGCAAGAGCACCGGCGTGCGCTTCGCCTTCCAGCACGACATCGCCGGCGATGACGGCCAGCCCATCAACGACGGCAAGCTGTGGGTGTTCACCAC
>JAEUNV010000151.1 GCA_016790385.1 Zoogloea sp. | reverse complement strand
GCTGATCCAGGCCACACTGCCGATCAGGAACGTGAGCGCGAAGCCCAGGCTCAGGGTGTAGTTGATGGAAGCCAGGAGCATGGTCAGCAGGGTCAGTGCCAGGGCGAGCCCGAAGCGCGTCGGCAGGACAAAGATGCGACGCTGGCCCAGGACGATGGGCGCGCTTTCCGGCCCGCCGACGCGGAACAGCCAGCGATGTGCTGAGGCTCGCAGCCCCATCAGGGCAGAGGCACTGCCAGGAGCAGGCGGCGAACGAGGTCATCGGGGCGTGATGGCGCGTCTCCTGCCGGGCGCAGGCGGTGGCCTGCCACGGCAGGCAATACGGCCTGGACATCTTCAGGTAGGACGTGATCTCGCCCCGCGAGCAGCGCCCAGGCTCGGGCCGCAGCCAGCAGGGCCAGACCCGCACGGGGGGACAGCCCGCTGGAGAAGTCGGCGCTCTCCCGGCTGCGGGCCAGGAGCGCCTGAACGTAATCGAGCAGGCGCGGACCGACGTGGATGCGGCTGCTCGCCGCCAGCAGGGTGTCCCGCTCGCCCGCCGCGAGGACGGGGGGCTGGCGCGCCAGCATTGTGCGGCGGTCCTCGCCCGAAAGCAGCGCGCGCTCCGAGGCCGGGTCTGGATAACCAAGCGAGATGCGCATGAGGAAGCGGTCCAGCTGACTCTCCGGCAAGGGGAAGGTGCCGATCTGGTCGGTTGGATTCTGGGTGGCGATCACGAAGAAGGATGCGGGGAGGGGATAGGTGTGCCCCTCGGCGCTGATCTGGCGTTCCTCCATTGCTTCAAGCAAGGCGCTCTGGGCTTTTGGGGTGGCCCGGTTGATCTCGTCGGCGAGAATCATCTCGCTGAACACCGGGCCGGGATGAAAGCGGAAGGCGCCTTCCCTGGAGTCGAACACCGACACGCCGAGAATGTCGGCGGGCAGCATGTCGCTGGTGAACTGGATGCGCTGGAAGCGGAGGCCGAGCAGATGGGCCAGCGCGTGGGCCAGGGTGGTCTTGCCGACTCCGGGCATGTCTTCCATGAGCAGATGTCCCCGGGCGAGCATGCACGCAAGGGCGAGGCGCACGGCATGCTCCTTGCCGAGAATGATCTGGCTGGCCGCGTCAATCAGGCGGGAGGCGATGTGGGTCGGCATGTCGCGGGCTTTTTTCGGAGTGAAGTTAAGGGGATAATGATTCCACAAGAACATTCCGGAAATGGGCTCTGATGGCGACTCCCTTGTGGTAGGGCGTGTGTCGCACTTGGCAGGTTTGCCGGATGGAAATCCAAAGACATTGACGACGTATCGCGAGAGGCAGGGGAGAGTTTATGACGAGTACGGCATTCATCACGCATCGGGATTGTTGGCTGCACAACATGGGGGAGCATCACCCGGAATCTCCCGAACGGCTAGGCGCGATCAATGATCGTCTGATTGCCGCCGGTCTCGATATGTACCTCTCGTTTCATGATGCCCCCAGCGCCAGTGTCGACCAGATTTCCCGGGCCCATCCGCGTGAACACGTGGAGGAGCTGCTGGCCAGCGTACCTGAGCACGGTATCCGTCACCTCGACCCGGATACCGCCCTGTGCCCCAATTCCATGAAGGCTGCCCTGCGATCCGCGGGGGCCGGCATCTACGCGACCGATCTGGTGATGTCGGGTCAGGCCGAGAACGCCTTCTGTGCCATCCGCCCGCCCGGTCATCACGCCGAGGCGGCCAAGGCCATGGGTTTCTGCTTCTTCAACAATGTCGCGGTCGCGGCCCGTCACGCCCTTGAGGAGCATGGCCTGAAGCGTGTGGCCATCATCGATTTCGATGTGCACCACGGCAATGGCACTGAAGACATCTTCAAGGAAGATCCCCGGGTGTTGATGGTCAGCATCTTCCAACATCCCTTCTATCCCTACAGCGGTGCTGACAACCCGGCGCCCAACATGGTTAATGTGCCGATCAAGGCGGGGAGTCGGGGTGATGTGTTCCGGGAAATCGTCACCAACATCTGGATGCCGGCCCTGCGTAACCATGCTCCGGAGATGATCTTCATCTCGGCCGGCTTCGATGCCCACTACGAGGACGACATGGGCTCACTGGGGCTGGTGGAAGCTGATTACATGTGGGTCACCGAGCAGCTCAAGACCGTGGCGGCCGAATCCGCCAACCGACGCATCGTTTCGCTGCTCGAAGGCGGCTACTCCCTGTCGTCCCTGGCTCGCAGCGTTGTCGCACATATCAAGACGCTGGCCGACCTCTAAGAGGCGCATCACTTCTGCAAGCCCCGCGTCAGCGGGGCTCTGCCCTCGCCGGCAGCGCGGGTCGGGCAGCCGGCCCCGGTTTTGGTAACAGCAGTTTGCGCGCTTCTAGCCTTCCCGAAGTGATTGGGTACAATACGCAACTTTCCCTCTCCTCCCGATATCCCATGATTACCGGTTCGATTGTCGCCATCGTTACCCCGATGCACGAGGATGGCAGCCTGGATCTTCCCC
>JAEUNV010000143.1 GCA_016790385.1 Zoogloea sp. | reverse complement strand
GCGCAAAGACCAGTTCCTGCTTGCGCAGGCGGTTGGCGCCTTCGATGTCGTTGGCAATGGCCATTTCGAGCAATTGGCCGACGTGGAGAGACTTGAGCTCCGAGAGGTGCATGGCGGGCAGCGGTGGGAGAGAGATTGGGAGGGGTATGGGAACAGCAGGACTACGGCAAGTACGGCAGCAAATGTGCTCGAACTGGAAAGCGGCGCCGGGCTTGCCGGGTGGTTCGCCCCGAGGGCGCCGCTAAGTACGGATTACTAAGAAAGCTTATGCCGATCAGAGGTGACTGTCAATGAAGGCGGACAGTTGCGACTTTGACAGGGCTCCGACCTTGGTCGCTTCGATATTGCCGCCCTTGAACAGCATCAGGGTGGGAATGCCACGAATGCCATACTTCGCAGGCGTTTCCTGGTTCTCATCGATGTTGAGCTTGGCGATCTTGAGTTTGCCGGCGTACTCCTTGGCAACCTCATCAAGGATCGGGGCAATCATCTTGCACGGACCACACCACTCAGCCCAGTAATCTACCAGCACGGGGCTGGTGGACTGCAGAACCTCGGCTTCGAAGCTCGCATCGGTGACGTAATGGATATGTTCGCTCATGATTCCTCGCATCAGGGGGATTTTTAAGGCGTCACCGCGGGTGGGGAATGTGTTCCGGAGAGGGAACCCCGCAACTCGGGCGACAAGACAAGATAGCGGGATGCTAGCGAATAATCACTAGCAAGAAAAGCGCTTTTCGTACTGCCCGTCCGAGATGTGGTAACGGTGGCACACTTGGAACAAATCCGGACGGGGGCTGTCACGCAAGTCAGGGGCGCATGCGCGACTCTCTCGTATGTTACGTCCGATGGGGTATATTCCTGCCCCTCGATACCTTCACCAGCAGTTGCTGCTGCCCAGGCAGGCGGTGGCGATTCAACCAGCAACAGGAGCGCGCCCGATGACCTACGTCGTTACTGAAAACTGCATCCGCTGCAAGTACACCGACTGCGTTGACGTCTGTCCGGTCGACTGCTTTCGCGAGGGGCCCAATTTCCTGGTAATCGATCCGGATGAGTGCATTGACTGCACCCTCTGTGTTGCTGAATGCCCGGCTGAGGCAATCTTTGCCGAGGATGATGTGCCCGCCGGCCAGGAGGCATTTATCGGTCTGAATGCGGAGCTTGCGGCGAAATGGATTCCGATCGTTGAGCGTAAGGAGCCGCCAGCCGATGCCGACGACTGGCGTGGCGTGGCCGACAAGTTGCAGTATCTCGAACGCTGATTCCATACGCCCTTGCTCGTCGCCCGAGGATTTGTGATGGAATTTGGGAACGTCGGCAGGTTTTTTAACTGGGCCAGCCGTCCCCGTTGGGGCGTGAGGTAGGGGTATAACCTGATTTCTTAGGGCTTTGCGCCCCTGCAAGCAATCGAATACCATCTTGGGCAGTAAAAATTCCGGCGGATCTTCGCCCAAAAAAGGAAAACAAAATGCTGGTCAGTGAAATTCTCGCGATCAAGGGCAAGGTGCTGTTCACTGTTGCCGCCAACAAGACGCTCGCAGACGCGATTGCCGTGATGACGGAGCAGGATGTCGGTTCCCTGGTTGTTTTTGATAAAGGTCGTATGGCCGGTTTGCTGACCTTCCGCGAGGTTCTGGTGGCGACGCAGAAGGCCGGGGCGGGCTGGCAGTCCTTGCCTGTCGAGGACGCGATGCTCAAGGAGCCGGTCGTTGCCGCGCCCAATATGGAAATGGATGAGCTGCGCCGGCAAATGGTCGAGCATCATCAGCGTTACCTTCCGGTCATGGATGACGGGGTGCTGATGGGTGTGGTTTCTTTTCACGATGTGGCCAAGGCCGTGCTGGAAGAGCAGAGCTTTGAGAATCGGATGTTGAAGAACTACATCCGCAACTGGCCCGCAGAGGATCAGGCCTGATCGGCACTTTTAATTGAGCAGCATGCGGGTCATCTTGCCAGGGGGGGTGGATGACCTGACAAAAAGGCGCTTGAGCGCCAGTCGAAAGGTATGTTGGAAGCCGGCACGGTATCTGTGCCGGACCGCCTCGGGAGGGCGGGTCCCCGGTTTGTGGTGCTGCCCTGGTGGCAACGCCCTGCTGGTCAGACCTTGAACCAACTACAGAGGAGACAGGCAAATGAAAAAAATATGGCTGAAAAGCTATCCCCCTGGTGTTCCGGCCGAGATTGATCTCAACCAATTCGCATCGCTGGGTGATCTGTTTGACAAGAGTGTCACCCGATTTGCCGGACACACCGCCTATGTCAATATGGGCAAATCGATCAGTTATGCCCAGCTGGATTCCCTCTCACGCCAATTTGCGGGCTACCTCCAGGGTGAGCTGAAACTGGCCCGAGGTGCCCGGGTGGCGCTGATGATGCCCAACTGCCTGCAGTATCCGATCGCGATGTTTGCGGTGCTGCGTGCAGGTTTTACCGTGGTCAATGTCAATCCGCTCTACACCGCCCGGGAACTCGAGCATCAGTTGCGGGATTCCGGCTGCGAGGCGATCGTGATCATGGAGAATTTCGCCCATACCCTTGCCGAGGTGATGGAGCGGACGTCGGTACGCCATGTGGTCGTTACCGGCCTTGGTGACATGCTGGGTTTTCCGAAGTCGCTGCTAGTCAATCTAGTGGTGCGCCATGTGAAGAAACTGGTGCCGCCCTGGAGTCTGCCCGGCCATGTGGGATTTCGCGATGCGATGGACAGGGGGGATGCACATGGATTGACCCCCACGGCGATAAGCCATGATGATCTCGCTTACCTGCAATATACGGGCGGGACGACCGGAGTGGCAAAGGGGGCCATGCTGACCCATGGGAACATCATTGCCAATCTTCAGCAGGCCCATGCGTGGATCAGCCCTTATGTGGGAGAGGGCGAGGAGGTCATCATCACGGCATTGCCGCTCTATCACATCTTCTCCCTCACGGCGAATTGCCTGACCTTTTTCAAGATTGGCGCCTGCAACGTACTGATCACCAATCCGCGCGATATTCCCGCCTTTGTCGCGGAGCTAGGCAAGCATCCCTTCACGGTGATTACCGGTGTGAACACTTTGTTCAACGCACTCCTCAATAACCCGGAGTTTGAAAAACTCGACTTCAGCACGCTAAGGGTTGCCTTGGGGGGGGGCATGGCAGTGCAGCAGGCGGTGGCCGACCGTTGGAAGCAGGTGACTGGCAAGACGTTGGCTGAGGCCTATGGCCTTACCGAGACATCTCCGGCGGTGTGCATCAATCCGCTGGATCTGCCGGAGTTCAATCACTCCATTGGTCTGCCCATTTCCTCTACCGATGTCAGTCTGAGGGATGACGATGGTTACGAGGTTTCCATGGGAATACCCGGCGAGTTGTGCGTGAAAGGCCCGCAGGTGATGAAGGGCTACTACAACCGGCCGGAGGATACCGCACGGGCTTTCACCCACGATGGCTACCTGCGCACCGGTGATGTGGCGACCATTGACGACGATGGCTTTGTACGCATTGTCGATCGCAAGAAGGACATGATCCTGGTGTCAGGCTTCAATGTGTACCCGAATGAGGTGGAGGACGTGGTGGCCGCGCATCCCGGCGTGATGGAGGTGGCAGCGTTGGGGGTGCCCGATGAGCATTCAGGAGAGGCTGTCAAGAT
>JAEUNV010000071.1 GCA_016790385.1 Zoogloea sp. | reverse complement strand
CCCCCACCACCGCCCTGATCGCCTGGGCCGCCTTCGGCGAAACCCTCACCGGTCTGGCCCTGATCGGCATGGGCCTGACGGTGTTCGGGGTATGGCTGGCGCGTAAGTGATGATCAATGGCCCGGCCGCCTCGGCCAGCGTCGCCACCCGCATCCTGGGCATCGACCCGGGCCTGCGCAGCACCGGCTTCGGCCTCATCGACAGCCTGGGCAGCCAGCTACGCTACGTGGCCAGCGGCTGCATCAAGACCGGCGAGGGCAGCCTGCCGGCACGTCTCAAGATCATCCTCGACGGCGTGCGCGAAGTGATCGCCACCTACAAGCCCGATCAGGCCGCGGTGGAAATCGTCTTCGTCAATGTCAATCCGCAATCCACCCTGCTGCTCGGTCAGGCCCGCGGCGCGGCCATCTGCGGCGCCGTGTCGTGCGATCTGCCGGTGGCCGAATACACCGCCCTGCAGGTCAAGCAGGCGGTGGTGGGCCACGGCAAGGCCGCCAAGGAGCAGGTCAGCCACATGGTGCAGCGCCTGCTGTCCCTCGAAGGCGCACCGTCGGCCGATGCCGCCGACGCCCTGGCCTGCGCCATCTGCCACGCCCATGGCAGCAGCGGCCTTGCCGCCATGGCCGGCATCGGCACCCGCCGGCGCAGCGGCCGTCTGTCGGGCTGAGGCCAGAACCTCAGCGTTCGCAAAACGCCCGTCGCGAGCGCTCAAGCGCTCAGGGCATTCTTTTCAGCACATGCAGCAACGCCCGCTGGGCAGGCCCCATCACCTCTGAAAGCGGCACCTTGTCGAGGGACGCAAAGAAAGCCTCCAGCGCCGTCGCCAATACCCCCTTGAGCTGACAGGTGGCAGTAAGGAGGCAACGGCTCTGGTCGGTGAAACACTCCACCAGGGCCAGGTCGCTCTCCATCTTGCGCACCACATCCCCCACGGCGATCTGCTGCGGCGGCCTTGCCAGCCGCAAGCCACCGCCCTTGCCACGCAAACCTTCCACAAACCCGTTGCGGATCAGCTGATTGACCACCTTCATCAGGTGGCTGCGGGAGATTTCGAAACGCTCGGAGATCTCCTGGATGGTCACCAGGCGATGCTCGTTGGAGGCCAGGAAGATCAGGACACGCAGGGCGTAGTCCGTGTGCTGGGTGATATGCATGAATGACGACGGCGGGGCTTTAACCCTTCAAGTATAAGGACTTTAAAAGATTCATTTTTGTTGACTCTTTAAAAGATGTATTTTAAAGTCCACTTAAACCCCACCCACGGAGAAGACCATGCTGACACCCAACCCTGCCCCCCACCGAGTACTCACCACCGGTCGCACCATGATGGCCCTGGCCGCCCTCGGCATGGTCGTCTCGACCCTGGTGGCCTACCCCCTCGCCGAGCGCTTCAGCCTCGGGGTGCAGATTGCCGGCCACCTGGCCCTGCCCGTATCGGCGGCCTTCTTCAAGCTCGGCTACGTGGTGCGCCTCGCCGCCCACCACGCCCTCGGCAACCTGCAAGCCGGCTGAGCCCGGCGCAGAGACAAAAAAAGACCCCCCGACCCCAACAGAGAGAAGCCCGACATGCTGTCCACCGCTGCACGCCCCCTCATCGAAGCCACCGTGCCCGTCCTCCTCGCCAACGGGGAGGCCATCACCCGCCATTTCTACGGTCGGATGTTCGGCGCCCACCCGGAGCTGAAGAACCTTTTCAACCTCGGCAACCAGGCCACTGGCGATCAGGCCCAGGCCCTGGCCGGCGCCGTCTATGCCTTTGCCGCCCACATGGACAAGCCGGCGCTGATCGGCCCGGTCCTCGACCGGATCGCCCACAAGCACGTCAGCCTGGGCATCACGCCGGCCCAGTACTCCATCGTCGGCCGGCACCTGCTCGCCGCCATCGGCGAAGTGCTGGGCAGTGCAATCACCGCCGATATCGCGGCCGCCTGGGACGAGGTGTACTGGCTGATGGCCACCGAACTGGTGGCCCGGGAGGCCCGCCTCTACCAGGAGCGGGACTGGCAGGCCGGGCAGGATTGGCCCCACCTCGAAGTGGTGGCCCGGGAAACCGCCAGCACCGACACCGTCGCGATCACGCTCAAGCCGGCCTCCAGCGCCCCGCTGCCGGCCTTCGTCCCCGGGCAATACCTCAGCGTGGCCATCCCCGTGCCCGAGGCCGGCCTGACCCAGGTGCGCCAGTACAGCCTCTCCGATGCCCCCGGTGACGACGCCTGGCGCATTACCGTGAAGCG
>JAEUNV010000649.1 GCA_016790385.1 Zoogloea sp. | reverse complement strand
GTTTTTTGGCTTGTTTGATCATCGTTTTCCTCGTCGCAAGGCAAAGGGGTAGAACCGGAAGATTCATCCAGGCTGCCAAAGTGCACTATGAACTCAGGCAGCATATCCAATTCATTGGCGGAGCTTATTCTGCCATAGGCGAGCGACGCTCAATAGTTCGGTGTTGGATATTTGCAACAGTTCGCCACCCTTTACCTTCTGCTGGCCGTCGATCCAGACGTCGGAGACGCAATGTCGGCCGAGGACGTAGAGCAGATGGGAGGCCGGGTCGAACAGCGGGAGGCTGTCAGGGTCGTCGATACGGAGCGCACAGATGTCTGCGGCCTTTCCGGGCAGGATGGACCCGATCCGATGGTCGAGACCCAGGGCGCGGGCGCCGTGGAGCGTCGCCATGCGAAGCGCCTGATGGGCGGGGAGGGATGATGCGTCGCCATTGCTGAGCTTGGCAAGAAGCGTGGCGTGAAGCATCTCCCGCCATAGATCCAGGCGGTTGTTGCTGGCGGCGCCATCACTGCCGAGGCCAACGGACAACCCTTGTTCGAGAAGCCGGCTGACAGGCGCGGTTCCACTGGCCAGTTTCATGTTGGAGGTGGGGCAGTGGGCGATGGCACAGTGATGGCGGCCAAGACGCTCGATATCCTGAGGGTCGAGGTGTACCGCATGAACGCCGATCAGGTTTGGACCGAGAAGGCCCAGGCTTTCGAGCCGCGCAATGGGGCGTTGCCCGAAATCCCTCAGGCTGTGGGCGATTTCGTCGGCTGTTTCGTGGATGTGAATGTGGATGGGGATTTCGAGTTCTTCCGCGAGGGTGCCGATGCGCTCAAAGCTCCGGTTGCTGACGGTGTAGGGCGCATGGGGGGCGAGCGCAAACTGGATCAGGGGGTGGCCGCGCCAGGATTCGAAGCTCGCCAGTCCCTTGTTCAGGTAGTCGTCCGCATCGGAGGCATATTGGGAGGGAAAGTCGATGACCGTGATGCCGATGACGGCTCGCAGGCCCAGGCGGTCGAAGGCTTCGGCGCTGGCCTGCGGAAAGAAATACATGTCGTTGCAAGTGGTGATGCCGCCCCTCAGCATTTCCGATCCAGCAAGAAGGCTGCCGTCACGCACGAAGGCGTGCGACACGTGACGGGCCTCAGCGGGCCAGATCGCTTCGTGCAGCCAGCGCATCAGGGGCAGGTCATCGGCCAGGCCGCGCATCAGGGTCATGGCGGCGTGGGTGTGCAGGTTGACAAGCCCGGGAGTGACAATGTGCGCGGGGAGGTTGACGATTTCCCTGGCGAGGTAGAGGCGACGCGCTTCGTCGGATGGCAGGATTGCCTCGATACGTCCGCCTCGTATGGCAATGCTGTGGTGCTCAAGCGTGGTGTCGAAGGGTTCGACGGGAACGATGTAGCGCGCTTCGATGAGCAGATCGATGGGGGTCTGCGCCATGGTTCTGGTGTCCATATGAAAAGACCCCGCCGGGCGGCGGGGTCTTGATAGGCCGGGTTGGGTCAAGATTACTTGGCGGGGCCCTTGACGTCCACGGTGACGCGGCGGTTTGGTGCCAGACACTCGATGAGCTTCTTGCGGCCGAGCTTGTCGTCGCAGCTCTGGATCGGCTGGGTCTTGCCGGCCCCCATGGTGTCGATCAGATCCGACTTTACGCCCTTGGCGATGAGGTAGGCCTGAACTGCTTCAGCGCGTTTCTCGGAGAGCTTCTGGTTGTAAGACTGGGATCCGAGGCGATCGGTGTGGCCGGTGATGATGACGGACTTTACCTCGGCACAGGCGGCAAGCTTGGTGCTGATCATGTCGTCCAGGTTTTTCTTGGCGATGGGCCCCAGAACGGCCTTGTTGAAGGCGAAGGTGTGGTCAGTGTGAAGCGTTAGGCTGAAGTCGCACTTCTTTGGGGCGGGTGCGGCGGCTGCGACCGGTGCTGCGGCGGCAGCCGCGGGTGCCGGAGCTGCCGCCTCAGGGGCGCACTTGTTGGCGCCGACGACGTCCTTGTCGCATTCGCAGGCGACCGGAACCTCCCCCGATTTCGCGTCGACTGCTGCGCCGGGCGTCCAGTAACCCGTGCGCCAGCACAGGTCCGTTCCACTCTTGACGACAACGTTGCGTTGGTCGATGGCGTAGGGGACTTCGCCCTTCGGATCAACGACAACGTCTTTGGACTGCGCCAGGGTCGGCAGGCTGGCAAGCATCAGAAGGGCCGTCGTCGTGAGACGGAAAGTTGCAGCGTTCATCGGGTTTCCTCCTCATGTATGTGTGAGGCGCTTGAGGCGCCCGTCTTGTGTGCTTCAGGTGCTCGCGGATTAGAGCATATGAAATGCTCGGATCACAATCCGGGCCGAGCGCGGTGCCCAAGCGTGCGAAAAAGCGGGTCGGAAGGGGTACTGCCGGCGTGATAAACTCCGTGTTTTTCGTCTTTTCGACGAATAGTCGATTCCTCGCGGTGCCATGATCCCGTTCGCCAAAGAAACTCTTCCCATCAGCCTCGAAGACGAGATGCGTCATGCCTACCTGGATTACGCGATGAGCGTGATCGTCGGGCGGG
>JAEUNV010000002.1 GCA_016790385.1 Zoogloea sp. | reverse complement strand
ACGGCGGTGCAGAGCCGCCTGATCGACCCGGCAACGGGGGCCGAGACCCTGCGCGCGGCCCTGGGGCAGCGCTACTACCTGGTGGACCAGCGCGTCACCCTCAACAAGGACACCCCGGCCCGTACCGGCAAGCAGGCGGATCTGCTCGCCGCCCTTGGCCTCAATCTGGCGCCCAAGACCACGCTTGACACCGCCTGGCAGTACAACCCCCGGGACAACTGGACCGAGCGCTTCAATTTCGGCGTTCGCTACCAGCCGGGCTACGCCCGCACCCTGGGGGTGAGCTGGCGCTATCGGCGCAACTATTCCACCGATGCCGCCAACCCCAATGGCTTCCGCGACATCGACCTCACCGGCCAATGGCCCTTGTGGGGCAACTGGTATGGCGTGGGGCGTTACAACCGCAACCTGCGCGATCACCGCCTGACCCAGGGCATTGCCGGCGTCGAATACAACGCCGGCTGCTGGGTGTTTCGCGGCGTCGTGCAGCACCTCACCACCAGCGCCACCGACGTGACCCGCGCCTTCTTCTTCCAGCTGGAGTTCAACGGCGCAGGGAGCCTCGGCTCCAGCCCGCTCAACGTCCTGCGGCGCAGTGTTCCCGGTTACAACCGCATCAATGACGGCTCCAACCCCTTCTCCAGTGACGACGACTTCTGAAAGCGCACCCCGACCCATGAAACGCATCGTCTCCCTGCTTGCCGCTTTCCTGTTCTCCAGTATTGCCTCTGCCGCCAACGGGCCGGTCGAGGTCGATCGCATCGTGGCGGTGGTTAACAGCGAAGTCATCACCCGCTCCGACCTGCGCATGCGGGTGGCCCAGGTGACCCGCCAGCTCAGCCGCCAGGGAACGCCGCTGCCCGCCGCCGAGGTGCTCGAGAAGCAGGTGCTGGAGCGTCAGATCATGGAGCGGCTGCAACTCCAACTGGCCGCAGAGACCTCCCTGCGGATTGATGATGTGACTCTTGATCGGGCTGTCGGGCGCATCGCCGACAATAACCGCATGTCCATGACCGAGTTCCGCAAGGCGCTGGAGCGGGACGGTATCTCGTGGGAGCGCTTCCGCGAGGAAGTGCGCAACGAGATGCTGCTGACCCGCATACGCGAGCGTGAGGTGGATGGCCGCATCGTCGTATCGGATGCCGAGGTCAGCAACTTCCTGGCCCAGCCCGACAACGCCATGGGGCAGGAGGAATACAACCTGTCCCACATCCTGTTCCGCGCACCCGAAGGGGCAACGCCCGAGCAGCTGGCCCGACTGCGGACCAAGGCCGAGGACGTGGCCGCCCGGGTGGCCCGCGGCGAGCCCTTCGACAAACTGGCCGCCAGCTATTCGGATGCGCCAGACGCCCTGACGGGTGGCAACCTTGGCTGGCGCAACGCCGAGCGCTTGCCGGGGCTTTTTGCCGAGGCGGTGGCCAACCTCAAGCCGGGCGAAACCACGCCCATCCTGCGCAGCGCGGCAGGCTTTCACATCGTTCGTGTCATCGACCGCAAGGGCAGCGGAGCGTCGGGTGTACCCGCCCAGGTTCAGCAAACCCATGCCCGACACATCCTGATCAAGACCAGTGAGGTGGTTTCCGATGCGGATGCCCGCCGTCGCCTCACCGATCTGCGCGATCGCGTCGTGCAGGGCGGGGCCAGCTTCGCCGATCTGGCGCGCATCCACTCCGCCGACCTGTCCGCGGCCAAGGGTGGCGATCTGGGCTGGATCTACCCGGGGGATACCGTTCCCGAGTTCGAGCAGGCCATGGATGCCCTCAAGCCCGGCGAACTGAGCCAGCCCATCCAGTCGCCCTTCGGCTGGCATCTGATCCTGGTGGAAGACCGTCGCGTGCAAGATGTCTCCGACGAGCGCAAGCGCGCCGCCGCCCGCAACGCCCTGCGCGAGCGCAAATCCGACGAGGCCTACCAGGATTGGCTGCGCCAGTTGCGCGACCGGGCCTACGTGGAATACCGCAGCGAAGATCGCTGAACCCGCGACATACGGGCGCCGGCATCGGCCGCCGCCCGCCCCGCTGCACCGCTCCCCTTTTTTGCATCCTCCCTCGCCCATGCCTTCCCCGCTTCCCGTCCTTGCCATCACCAGCGGTGAGCCCGCCGGCATCGGCCCAGATCTGTGCGCGGCACTGCCGCGATTCAACTGTCCGGCACGTCTTGTCGTCCTGGGAGATCGCGGCATGATCGCCGCCCGCATCCATGCGGTCGAGCCCTCCGTTGATATCCTCGACTATGCTCCGGGCAATACACCCCGGGCGGGTACCCTGGAAGTGCTGCACGTCCCCCTGGGATCTCCCGTCACCGCCGGGCAGCTGGATGTAGCCAATGCCCGCTATGTACTCAATGTGCTTGATCGGGCCGTTGCCGGTTGCAAGTCGGGAGAGTTTGCCGGCATGGTCACGGCGCCGGTGCACAAGGGGATCATCTGCGACGCGGGCGTGCCGTTTTCCGGGCATACGGAGTATCTGGCCGAAGCCACGGACACTCCCCTGGTGGTCATGATGCTGGTGGGGGGCGGCATGCGCGTCGCCCTCGCCACCACGCATCTGCCCCTGAAGGACGTTTCGGCAGCCATCACCCGCCCCCTGCTCACCGACACCCTGCGCATCCTGCATGCGGATCTGCGCGCCCGCTTTGGTCTGGCCGCGCCACGCATTCTGGTGGCGGGCCTCAATCCCCACGCGGGGGAGGGCGGCCACATGGGGCGGGAGGAGATCGACGTGATCATCCCGGTGCTGGAGGCCCTCCGTGCCGAGGGCATGGACCTGCGCGGCCCGCTGCCGGCCGACACCCTGTTCGTGCCCCACTCCCTGGAGAAGGGTGATGCCGTGCTGGCCATGTTCCATGATCAGGGTCTGCCGGTGCTCAAGCACGCCAGTTTCGGCGGCGGCGTCAATGTCACCCTGGGGCTGCCCATCGTCCGCACGTCGGTGGATCATGGTACGGCCCTTGATCTGGCGGGCACAGGGCGGGCCGATCCGGGCAGTCTGTTTGCGGCCGTCGATTTGGCCATCTCCATGGTTCGTGCATGAACCGGCGCCGTCGCCTGCTCTTCGGTGGCGCCGCGGCCCTGGGCCTTGCCGCCTGTGCCGATCTGACCCACAAGCCCGAGCCAGTGGCCCCCCGTGTCGTCCGCAAACCCCGTCTGGCCCTGGCTCTCGGCGGTGGCGCAGCCCGCGGTTTTGCTCACATTGGTGTCATCAAGGCCCTCGAAACCCAGGGTCTGCTCCCCGACCTCATCGTGGGCACCAGCGCCGGGGCGGTGGTCGGTGCCCTCTATGCCGCCGGGCATGGGCCTTTTGAACTGCAGAAGTTGGCGATCCAGCTGGACGAGTCCTCCGTCACCGACTGGAGCCTCTTCGACCGAGGCGTGATCAAGGGTGAAGCCTTGGAACGCTTCATCAACACCCACGTGGGCAGCAGGCCCATCGAAGGTCTGAAGCGACGTTTTGCCGCGGTGGCCACCGATCTGCAAAGCGGTCAGCCCATTGTTTTCCAGCGGGGCAACACCGGCATCGCGGTGCGCGCCTCGTCGTCCATTCCGGGGGTCTTTCCGCCGGTGCCCATCAACGGGCGGGAATATGTCGATGGGGGCCTGGTGGCACCGATCCCGGTACGTGAAGCCCGGAGCCTGGGGGCGGACATCGTGATCGCGGTGGATATTTCCGGCCGTCCCAGTGGCAAGAAGAATCAGAGCAGTCTCGACGTGCTCCTCGACACCATCGCCATCATGGGGGGGGCCCTGGGCCGGGACGAACTGGCCGGTGCCGACGTGGTCATCCGCCCCGATCTGAAGGGCCTTCCCGCCACCAACTTCCAGCAGCGCCATGAAGCCATTCTCGAGGGGGAACGGGTCGGCTTTGCCGCCGTAGCCCGCGTCCGGGAGGCGATGGCAGCCTGGGAAAAGAAGAATTCCTGAGAAAGCCCCGGATGAGCGAACCCCATCTCGCGCGCAAGCGCTTCGGCCAGAATTTTCTGTCCGACCCCAACATCATCCGCAAGATCATCGAGGCGATCCGCCCGGCAGAGGGTGATCGCATGGTTGAGATCGGCCCGGGCCTGGGTGCGATGACCGAGCCCCTGATGGCTCGCCTGCCCCATCTGCATGTGGTCGAGATCGATCGGGACCTGATCGCCCGCCTGAAAGCGGCACATTCCCCCGAAAAGCTGACCATCCACGAGGGCGATGCCCTCAAGTTCGACTTCGGCAGCCTGGTGATCGATGGCGCTCCGCTGCGCGTCGTGGGCAACCTGCCCTACAACATCTCCACGCCTATCCTCTTCCATCTCGCCGACTATGCCGACAAAGTGAAGGACATGACCTTCATGCTGCAAAAGGAGGTGGTGATGCGCATGGTGGCCGAGCCTGGCACCGAGGAGTACGGGCGACTGTCCGTGATGCTGCAATACCGTTTCAACATGGGGCGGCTTTTCGATGTGCCGCCGGGTGCCTTTCGTCCTGCACCCAAGGTGATGTCGAGCATCGTTCGGATGGTGCCGCGCCCGGCGGCCGAGTGTACCGCCGCAGATTACGCCCTGCTCGGCCGTATCGTTGCGGCCGCTTTCGGTCAACGCCGCAAAACCCTGCGCAACACCCTGCGGGATTTTCTCGACGAGTC
>JAEUNV010000660.1 GCA_016790385.1 Zoogloea sp. | reverse complement strand
CCGCGGGCCGCAGGAGCTGCGCCAGCTGGCACAGCAGTTTGACGCTTTTGCCACCCAGCGCGTCCAGCAGGACGACGCCCGCGCCATGATGCTCGCCGGTATCTCCCATGACCTGCGCTCACCCTTGGGCCGCATCCGGCTTGCCGCCGAACTGCTGCCCGAGGCCCCGGGTGTTGCCACGCGGCGCGAGAGCATCGTGCGCAACGCGCAACTGGCCGATGAACTGGTGGGCTCCTTCATCGCCCTGGTGCGTACCGCCACCGAACCGCTGGACGAACGCGTGGACCTGCACGCCCTGGTGCGCCGACTGCTGCGCAATGGCGATCACGCCGACGTGCACGCGCGACTCCCGGCCGAAGGTGAAACCCTGTGGGTCGAGCCGGCCTCGTCCATCGTGTTGCAGCGCTGCCTCATCAACCTGCTGGACAACGCCCGCCGCTACGGGCAGCCCCCGCTGGAGGTGGCGCTATCGGTGCAGGCGGGTGAGGCCGTGCTCTGCGTGCGCGATCACGGCCCGGGCATGCCTCCGGATCAGCGCGAAAACCTGCTTAAGCCCTTTGTCCGGGGCACGAAAGACCGCGGCCAGCCGGGCACCGGCCTGGGCCTGCCGGTGGTGGAACGCGCCGTGCGCCGCCACGGCGGGCTGATGACGCTGGAGGACGCCGAGCCGGGGCTGCGGGTCACGCTGCGTCTGCCGCTGTCGGTCTGGGGCAATGGGAGCCAGGGCTGACTGAATATTTCACGGCCGCCTACTGAAGGTCCTGCGCGTCGTTCCGTTAAGGCAAAAGGAACGGAAGCGAGACCAAGGGAAGTCATGGTGGAGGAAAAGGAATCGAAGGGGATGCAATTCATCTGGGACTCCCTGCGCGTTCAGCTGACGTTCGGGGTGCTGATTCTCCAGGCAGTTTGCATCTTTTCAATTGCACTGATCGCCGAAGATCGGCTGAAGAGCAGTTTCCTTGCTCAGTTGGAATCGCAGCAGAAAAGTGATCTGGGCTTTGTCGCCAAGTGGCTTGAGGGCGAAATCAGCGAACGCATCGGTGCGCTGCAGACTGTCGCGGACCACCTGCCCCCGGAGGATTGGTCGAACAGCCGCACCACCCAGGGTCACCTCGGCAGCCAATCCGGCATATCCCGCTTTTTCGGGCAGGATGTCTATGTGCTTTCTCCGAGCGGGATTCGTGTTGCTGAAGTCCCTGCCCGCCAGCTAATCGGAGTCGACTTCCGCAACACGCCTTATCTAGACCGTGCCCTCCACACTAAACGTCCGGTCGTCATGCCTCTCATTGACGGTTTCTCCGGGCGTCCAAACCTGGTATTTGCTGTCCCGGTATTGGACAAATCGGGGAGCGTGGTTGCCGTGATCTGCGGCTCGGATCGCCTCGGCCCCGGCACCCATTTCGACATAGCCGGTTTTACCCGCAGCGGGAGTCTGGGCGGTTACCAGGTCATCGCGCTGACCGAGCGCACCTATGTCGCCCATACCGATGCATCGAAGGTTTTGAAGGACGTGCAGGACGGCGCTGCTGCCTCGCGGCCGGAGCACAGGATCGAGGACGGATTTGAAGGCGCGGCCCGCTCGATCGACGCAGCCGGGCACGAGCTCATGTCCCACGCCATGCCCCTCCAGGCGATCAACTGGCGGGTTGTCGCCTATGTGCCTATAGAGCAGGCGCTGGCCCCGCTGGCCGATCTGACCCAGACCATCTGGATCGGTGCCCTGATGGCCATGCTTGTCACCGGGTTGGTGGTCTGGCGCTTCATGGGTAATCAACTGCGGCCTCTCGAAAGCGGCGCGACTCAGATCATCAATGCCCTGCCGTGCATGGCACCGCCAAAACTGCCAGAGACCGGCCGCCGTGAGATCCGCGTTTTTCTCCATCATTTCAACCACCTCTACCAGGTCATCCAGGAGCAACTTCTCGCCTTGCAGCAGGAGCGGGACAGCCTGGGGGCCATGGTCGACAAGCGAACGGCGGCGCTGGCCAGCACCGAGCGCTTCACCAGGGCGATCGCCGATGCGCTGCCCGGCATGATCGTCTATTGGGACTCCCACCTGCAGAACCGTTTCGCCAACCGCGCCTTCCTCGACTGGTTCGAAAAGACACCCGATCAAATTGAAGGCATCGGCATGGCCGAACTCCTGGGGGAGGACGCCTATTCGTTCGCCAAAGCCCATATGGACGCCGCTCTCCAGGGCGAGCGGCAATCCTTCGAACGTATCCTGTCGAAACCGGGCATGGCCTGCCGGCATTTCCTGACCCATTACATTCCCGACGGGCCGCCAGGGTCGGTCCGGGGGGTTTTCGTGCTGCTCTACGACATCACCGAGCGCAAAGCCGCCGAGCAGGAAATCCAGAAACAGGCCGACGAACTGGATGATTTGTACAACCACGCTCCCTGTGGATACCACTCCCTTGACGAAAATGGTGTCATCCAGAAGATCAACGATACCGAACTCGACTGGCTTGGCTATTCCCGCGACGAGATCGTAGGCAAGCGGCAGATGGTTGAATTCCTGACGCCGTCGGCCATCGAGACCTTCCGGAATAGCTTTCCCAGGGTTTGTGCCGGCGAGAAGCTGCACGAATTGCCGCTGGAACTGGTCGGTAGGAACGGCAACACCCTTCCGGTGCTGCTGTCGGCCTCCGCCGTCCTCGATGACGCTGGACGATTCGTGTGTACTCGCTCGGCACTGATCGATTATTCGCAGCTCCGCCGCCAGCAGGAAATGCTGGAGCAGGTGCTGTCGGCTTCACCCATGGCGGTACGCATTGCCCGCTCGGATGACCACCAGATCCTGTTCGTGAACCAGGCATTCTGCAGCCTGGTCCGCCGCAACAAGGATGAAGCCAATCGTGAGGGCGTCAGCCGCTACTACGCCGACCCGCAGGTCTTTGAAGAGATCTACGCTTCCCTGGCGCGGGGCGAGATGGTGCTCAATCGACTGGTCGAGATCTACTTTCCCGACGAACCGGATGAGTCACACGTCTGGGCGCTGGGCTCCTACATGAACATCGACTACGGTGGTAGCCGGGCAGTTCTGGCCTGGTTCTTCGATATTACCCGGCTGCAGGAAGCCAAATCGGAAGCGGAGGCCGCCACCAAGGCAAAAAGCGCCTTCCTGGCCAACATGAGCCACGAAATCCGGACGCCGATGAATGCCATCATCGGCATGGCCGAACTGGCCCTGGCCACAGACCTGAACCCCAAGCAGTTCAATTATGTTTCCAAGGTCAAGTCGGCCTCGGAAAGCCTGCTGACCATCATCAATGACATTCTCGACTTCTCCAAGATCGAAGCCGGGAAGCTGGAGATGGAACATGCCTGCTTCGTGCTGGAAACCGTGTTCGACCGGCTTTCGAGCGTGGTCGCTCTGCGCGCCGAGAGCCAGGGGATAGAGCTCTACTACGACATCGACGAAGAAGCCCACGTCCTCAAGGGTGACCCGCTCAGGCTGGGGCAGATATTTACCAACCTGGTCAGCAATGCCTTGAAGTTTTCAACCGGCGGGAATGTCATTGTCAAGATTCGGACCACGACGCTTGTCGACCAGGACGTCGAATTGCGTTGCTCGGTGAGTGACGAAGGCATCGGCATGAGCGAAGAGCAACTCGGCAGGCTCTTCAAGCCATTTACCCAGGCCGACTCTTCGACGACACGGCGCTTTGGCGGAACCGGCCTCGGCCTTTCCATCTGCCGGCAACTGGTCGAAATGATGGGGGGACGTATCTGGGCTGAAAGTGTGCTGGGCCAGGGAAGCACCTTCCACTTCACCGTCCGGCTCAAATCCCTCAAGGTCGATCGCCGCCTGGGCATTGGCGAGTTTGGAACAAGACTGGCCCAGCAGGCGCAGC
>JAEUNV010000651.1 GCA_016790385.1 Zoogloea sp. | reverse complement strand
GGTGTTCCGCGGCTCCAACTCCGCCGCCTACGGCAGCAATGCCTTCCTCGGCGTGGCCAACATCATCACCCGCGCGCCCTTCGAGACCCACGGCGGCAGCGTGCGCTACCGGGCCGGCGATGGCGGCGTGAATGACGTTGCAGTGCGTGTCGGGCGGCGCCTTGGCGAGGTGGATCTGCGCATCACGGCAGCGCGCAACCAGGACAAAGGGTTTGCCGGCATCAACGACTGGCGCAAGGCTGAACTGGCCACCCTGCGGGCAGACTGGGCCATCGATCACAACCATGTGCTGGAGTTCCAGGCGGGCTGGACCAACAATGACCTGGGCACGGGCAAGGACGACAACGCCACCGACCCCGAACGCAGCTCACGCGTCACCACCAGTTTCGGACTGCTGCGGTGGCGTCATGTGCCGGCTCCGGATGAGGAGGTGAGCGTGACCTGGTATCACCAGGAGGAGAACGGCCATGACCGCTATGGCCTGAGCGTGCCGGTCCCGCCCCGGCAATCCGGTCTTCCGGTGACCATCGCCATACCCTTCGATTTCGACTATGGCTTCCGGGCCGTCCGGGATGATCTGGAGATCCAGCGCATCACCAGCCCCGCCGCCGGGCTTCGGGCCGTGCTTGGCGCCGGCATGCGCGAGGACCGGCTCACGGCCCCCTTGCGTTTCAATTCCGCGCAGCAGGTGCGCAGCGGGGTCAATCGCGCCTTTGCCAACCTTGAGTGGCGCGCATCGCCCCGCTGGCTGTTCAACGCCGGGTTCATGGTCGAGCACAACTCCCTCACCGGAACTTCGCTGGCACCCCGGGCCTCAGCCAATTATCATATGACGGAAAGCCAGACCCTGCGCTTTTCCGTCAATCGTTCACACCGGAGCCCGATCGCCTTCGAACAGAAATCCAGCATGATCTTTACCAACTCCGCCCCCGTCGTCACGCCGGTAATGACGATCCCCGCAGGCACACCCATCTCCCAGACCTTCCGGCCTTCCCCCGGCTTGAGGGCGGAACGCGTCACTACCTACGAGATCGGTTACCTGGCGGAGTTGCGCCCACTGCATGTGAGTTTCGACGCCCGCCTGTTCCTCGAACGTGCGCGCGACCTCATCGAGATGCGCCTGGAGAGATCCACCGTCGGGCTGGTCCCCCGCGACAACACGCGCTACTTCGCCAATAGCGGGGAGGCCGACATCCGCGGGCTGGAAGCCGTCGCCACCTGGCGCCCCACCACCGGCACCTGGCTTACCGTGCAGCACACCGAGCTGCGTATCGATGGCCCCGGCAGCCCGGCCACCGCCAGCGGCGCCCAACCCAGCGCCTGGGTGGCCAATTCCGCCCCCCGCCACAGCTCCGCACTGTTCGGCGCCTGGGAGTTTCTCCCCCGCTGGCAGGTGAGCGTGGCGCGCCGCTGGGTGGGAGGCATGAGCTGGTACTCGGATACGGACCACCGCGTCGGCGCCTACCGCCAGCTTGACATCCAGCTGAGCCATCGCCTTCCTGCCGAGCTGCTCCGGGGCGAAGTGTCCCTGACCGCGCGCAACATTGACGGCGACGAAGAGACTTTCGCCCCCGGCGCTTCCTGGTGGGGCAGCCGGATCTTCGGCACCTTGCAGGTCGAATTCTGAGCCACATGGCGCTCCTGCTGCGCACCCTTCTCCTACTGGCCCTGGCCATCGGCGGCAGCGCCGCCCTGGCGGGTCAGGCCTGCCTGGTCATGTCGGATGAAGCCAGCGCCTTCGGCGAAGCCGCCGAAGCCCTGGGTAACGAGCTGCGCAGCGCCGGGCATCGTCTGCTGTCTTTCCCGCCCCCCCTGCGGGCGGAGGACTCCGCCGCGCTCAACAATTGCGCCCTGATCGTCACCCTGGGGGCACGGGCGGCGCAGGGCATCGCGGCCCTCGCGCCGCGCAGCCTCATCCTGCATACCCTCCTGCCGCGAAGCGCCTACGAGCGCCTGCCTCTGCGCGCCGAAGACGCACGGCGGGTATCGGCAATCTTCATCGATCAACCCGCCTCCCGCCAGATCGAACTGCTTCGCGTCGCGCTTCCGGATTGGCAACGGGTGGCCCTGCTGGTCGGCCATGAGAGCCTCGAAATGGGGCAACGCCTGTATGCGGCGGCCCGCGATCGGCGACTTCGCCCCACCCTCGCCCAACTCAACGAGGAAAGCGAGCTCTACCCCACCCTTCAACGCACGCTTGCCGAACCCAGCATCCTCCTGGCGGTGCCCGATGCCACGGTTTACAACAACCGGACCATCTCCAACATCCTGCTCACCGCCTACCACCAGCGCTCCCCGGTGGTGGGCTTCTCGCCGGCCTACGTCAAGGCCGGCGCCCTGCTGGCCCTCTACAGCACCCCGGCCCAGGTCGGCCAGCAAGCCGGCGAGGCGGCCCGTCTCGGTCTTGCCACCGGCAGCCTGCCTCCTCCCGCCGCCCCCCGCCACTTCCGCATCAGCACCAACCCCTATGTGGCCCGCTCCCTGGGCATCCAGCTTGAGGACCCTGCCATCCTGCGTGAGCGACTTGAACGCAGCGAGGGCAGCCTGTGAGCCGCCCCGACGACTGGGACATCCGCCCCCGCGCGGTCCTGATCGCGGCCCTGCCCACCATGGTGATGGCCGTGGTGCTGATTGCCTACTTCACCTCGTCGCGGCTTTCCGATCTTGAGGATGCGCATGTCCAGCGCGGCAAAGCCCTGGCCCGGCAGCTCGCCGCGGCCAGCGAATACGGTGTCTTCTCCGGCAACCTGGAGAGCCTGCGCAAGCAGGCCAATGCCATCCTCCAGGAGAAGGACGTGGTGCGGGTCGCCGTGTTCAGCCCCCTCCAGGAGGTACTGGCCGACAGCAGCCGCAATCCCCCCGCGATCAGCGCCCTGTCCACCCGGGAGCGCAGCCAGCCGCTGCTCTTTCGCGAACAGGTGACCGGCCCCGGCATCACCCTGGACGACGCCTTCCTTGACGCTGGCAGCCCCACCCCCGCCCCCCAGGTCCGCCATGGTGAAGTGCTGGTGGAGATCAGCCGCGACTCCCTGCGGGCCGAGGAAGCCCGCCTGCTGCGCAATGCAATCCTGATGGTGGCCGCGGTGCTGATCGCCAGCGTGGGCCTCGCCCTGCGCATGAGCCGGGGCATCGCCGGCCCCATCCTGCGGATCGCCTCCACGGTGGCGAGTTTCGGCCAGGGCAACCTCAGTGCCCGGGTGCCGGTGGAGGGAGGAAAAAGCCTGCGCGCCCTGGCCGAAGGCGTCAATGACATGGCCGACAAACTCAGCGCATCGCGGGACAACCTGGAGCGCCAGATCGAAGCCGCCACCCGTGAACTGATGCAGAAAAAGGAAGAGGCGGAACGGGGCAATCAGGCCAAGACCCGCTTCCTGGCGGCCGCCAGCCACGACCTGCGCCAGCCCATGCATGCCCTTGGTCTGTTCGTCGCCGAGCTGGGGCAAAAACAGCACGCTCCCGACACCCGGCGGCTGGTCGAACGCATCGCGGTCTCCGCCGAGACCATGGAGAACCTCCTCGACAGCCTGCTCGACATCTCGCGCCTGGACGCCGGCGTGCTCGACCGACAGATCAAGCCTTTTCCCCTCCAACCCCTCTTCGAGCGGATCGACGTCGATTACCGGCGGGAAGCGGAACTCCATGGCCAGCGCCTGCGCCTGCGCCCCACCAACCTGTGGGTTGAAAGCGACCCGCTGCTCCTTGAGCGCATCATCCACAACCTCGTCAGCAACGCCCTGCGCTACGCCCCCGGCGGCACCGTGATGGTCGCCTGCCGCACCCGCAACGGCAAGGCGCGTCTTGAAGTGCGCGACAACGGGCCGGGCATCGCCCCCGAAGCGCAGGAAGCGATCTTTCAGGAGTTCGTCCAGCTCGACAACCCGGAGCGCAACCGGGCCAAGGGCCTCGGCCTGGGCCTCGCCATCGTCCGCCGTCTGACCGACCTGCTGTCCCATCACCTGGAGCTTCGCTCCACCCCCGGCCACGGCGCCCTCTTCGCCCTCGAACTGCCCCTCGCCCCCCCGGGCGTCGTCTCCGAGCGGCCGCCCCCCTCGCAGCTGCACTCCCTGCACGGCTTGAAAGTACTGCTGGTGGATGACGACGAGCTGGCCCTGGCCAGCACCACGGGCCTCCTTGAATCATGGGGCTGCACCGTCTCCGCCGCCAACACCGCAGAAACCCGGATGCCCGCCCTGGCCCGGCATCAAGCCCCCGACATCATCGTCTGCGACTACCGGGTTGGCAGCGCCATGGACGGGCTCGCCGTCATCGACAACCTGCGCCAGCATTTCGGACGCCAGGTCGCGGCTGTCATCCTCAGCGGCGACACCTCGGCGGCGGCCATCGCCAACGCCCGGCGCGCCGGCATTCCCCTGCTCCACAAGCCCGTCCGGCCAGCCCGGCTGCGCGCGCTGCTGCAACGCAAAACCCAAGCCTGATGCAGGTGGGAGGCGCATCGGTTACTATCGAAGTCTCCAAGTCGCAAATCAATAACCAGTCCATAAAAGGGGGGAACAATGAGCACCGAAAGCAATGCACAGGATCCGATGGAATTCATGCGCAACATGTGGAGCAAGATGGGTTTCAGCCTGCCCGGCATGGTCACCCCCACCCTTGACGTGGACGAACTGGACAAACGCATCGCCGACATGAAGGCCGTGGAGAACTGGCTCAAGATGAACCTCAGCTCTCTTCAGATGGCCACCCAGGGGCTGGAGATGCAGCGCGCAACCATTTCGGCCATGCAGGCCATGAGCAAGATCGCCGCCGAAGGCGGCCGCAAGGACGGTGGGGAAGGCGCCGCCCAGCCCAACCCCTTCGCCGCCGGCATGTGGCCCTGGAACCTCATGCAGAACGCCGCCGAACAGAGCGCCGCCGCAGCCGCTGCCGCAGCGGCCCCCGCCCCCACGGCACCGGCCAAGGCCACGCCCAAGGACACCAAGTAAGCCCGGCACTCCTGCATCCGGGACGGGCGCCGGTCAGGCGCCCCGGCCCGTCAGCAGGGCGAGCCAGACCGTCAGCGTGAGTGCGGCGGCCACCGTGGTGGCCGATATCAGCCAGGCCACGCCGGGCCCATCGCCTCCCATGCGCATGGCCAGGATATACGCCGACGAAGCGCTGGGCAGCGCAGCGAACAGCACCGCCGTGGCGAACGCCGTTCCCGTCAGGCCGAACAGGGTGGCCAGCCCCCAGGCCAGCATCGGCAAAGCCACCAGCTTGACCGCGCACAGATAGACCACCCCCAGGCGCCCTCCTTCGCTGCGCCCCACGCGCAGGGCCGCGCCCACGGCCAAGAGGCCCAGTGTCACCGCCGCATCGGCCAGACGCTGGAGGAAGGGCAGCGCCGGTTCCGGCAGGCTGGCCCCAGATAAACTGAACGCCACCCCCGCCAGCGTGGCGATGATCAGCGGGTTGCGAACCAGTTCCCGCCCCAGGCTGGCCTGACCATGGTGCGCCAGCATGCCCACCGCGGCCATGTTGGCAAAGGGCACCATGGCACCGCACAAGGCCCCCATCGCCGCCACACCCGCCGCGCCACCCAATTTGCCGGCCACCGCGATGCCAATATAGGTATTGAAACGATAAGCGCACTGCACCCGTGACGCGAAAGCCATCGCGCCGAGGCCCATCAGCGGCCGCCCCAGCAGCCCCAACAGCAGCCCGCTGAGCATGGTCAGCAAACCCACCGCAAACAAGGGGGCGAAGGAGCCCGGATCAATCCGCGTCCGTGCCAGGGCGTTGAACAATAGCGCGGGAAACAGCACAAAATAGACCAGCTTCTCCACCCCCTGCCAGAACGCCTCCCCCAGCCCCGCATGCCGGCGCAACAGGCCGCCAAGGGCGATCAGGGCAAAGTCGGGCAGGAGGAGCAGGAAGCTCTGCATGGCGGATGCTAGGGACGTGAGCAGGTGCCGAGTGTGCCAGAAGCCTTCCGTCTCCCGCCATGCGGGATACCCACAGGCCCCGGCGCAGGCATGCCACAGCCCAGCGTCCGCGCGTGCAAAAAAAAAGCGCCGGGAGACGGCGCCGAAACAACGCATCCTGCCGAGGGGTGGGGTCTATTCGTACTTGCGGACGTCGTCGATCACCTTGCCGTCGTTGGCCAGACTTCCCGGTGCGCAGAAGCACACTTCACCGCGCAGCTTGGTCAGCTCGCGGATGGAGCTGGCAAGCGCTTCGGCAAGCCCATCCACCGGGGAGCCAAGCTCGCAATGCAGGGTCATCCGGTCGGTGTGGTCGGGGTTGTCGACAACCAGCCGGCCCCGGCCGATCTCCGGATGGCGCTTGAGCACCGCCGCCACCTGACCCGGATGCACGAACATACCCTTGACCTTGGTGGTCTGGTCAGCCCTCCCCAGCCACCCCTTGATGCGGGTATTGCTGCGGCCGCAGGGCGAAATGCCGGGCAGCACCGCCGACAGGTCGCCGGTGCCGAAGCGGATCAGGGGATAGTCCGGATTGAAGGTCGTGACCACCACTTCGCCCACTTCGCCGGGCGCAACCGGGTCGCCGGTGCCAGG
>JAEUNV010000643.1 GCA_016790385.1 Zoogloea sp. | reverse complement strand
CGACGATGCGGCTCGTGTTTCCAGTGCGCTCACACGGATTGCCACCCGCGGTGGGGAAATCCTGGTGCGTGAGGCCATGGATCTTGCAATGCGCCTTGTCGGTCGCCAGTTTGTGCTCGGTGAAACCATCGAAGGGGCGCTTGAGCGAGCGGCGACGGGCTCGGCTGGCGCCTATCGATATTCTTTTGACATGCTTGGAGAGGCCGCGATGACGGCCGAGGAGGCGGCGAGCTATGCGGCCGCCTATGCCCACGCGATCGAGGTAATTGGAGCGCAGGATCGCTGGCGGGGTGTTCATAAGGGCAACGGTATTTCCATCAAGCTGTCTGCGCTGCATCCCCGCTACAACTGGTCCCAGCGGAGCAGGGTGCTGCATGAGCTGGTCCCGAGGGTGCGCCGCTTGTGCCTTCTGGCCAAACGCCATGACATTGGTTTGACCATTGATGCGGAAGAGTCGGATCGGCTTGACCTGTCCCTTGATGTGCTCTTTGCACTTTCGGAGGATCCGGCGCTGGCGGAATGGGCAGGTCTGGGGTTTGTCGTTCAGGCTTACCAGAAACGGGCCCCGGCGTTGATCGATTGGCTTGTCACCTTGGCGCGCCGGAATCGTCGGCGCCTCATGGTCCGCTTGGTCAAGGGGGCCTATTGGGATGCGGAAATCAAGCGCGCCCAGCAGGATGGACTCATTGATTACCCCGTTTATACCCGGAAGGCCCACACCGACGTCGCCTATCTGGCCTGCGCCCGACGTCTGCTTGCCGCGCCGGAGGCCGTCTTTCCCCTGTTCGCGACGCACAACGCCCATACGGTCGCGGCCATCATGGAGATGGGCGGGCCGTTCCGTCCCGGAGACTACGAATTTCAGTGCCTGCACGGCATGGGGGAGGGCTTGTACCGGCAATTGGTTGCTGCTGACGATCCGGGGTTGCGACGGCCGGTGAGGGTGTATGCCCCGGTCGGGAGCCATCGCACCCTGCTGGCCTATTTGGTGCGCCGCTTGCTGGAGAATGGCGCCAGCACGAGTTTTGTTAACCGGATTGTCGATGACGGGGTGCCTATCCCCGATCTTGTGGCCGATCCGCTGGTGCGGGTGAAAGCCAGTTCAGGCAGCCCTCATCCGGCTATTCCTTTGCCACAGGACCTGTTTCCCGAACGTCGCAACAGCCGGGGTTTCGATCTGGCGGCAGCCCCTGTCCGGCGGGCCTTCCAAGCCGCGCTGGCGCGCAGTCGAGAAGCCGATCCGGAGGTTGAGCCGCGGGTGGCCGGCATTGAACCGGTGGGGATGTCCGCTTGCGTGACGATCCGCAATCCTGCATGTCAATCGGATCGAGTGGGCCGGGTTCGCTTCGCGACGCCCAGCGAGATCGAGGCGGCGCTCCAGGCGGCCGTCAAGGCGGGGGCTGAATGGGGGGCTGGAGAAACGGATCGTCGCGCCCTGTGCCTGGAACGAGCGGCCCAGGGCATTGAGGCCCACACGCACGCCCTGGCGGCCCTGTTGGTTCGGGAGGCGGGAAAGACCTTT
Organism: Zoogloea sp.; assembly: GCA_016790385.1. GTDB lineage: Bacteria > Pseudomonadota > Gammaproteobacteria > Burkholderiales > Rhodocyclaceae > Zoogloea. The sequence continues at coordinate 5,858 of JAEUNV010000643.1, read as the reverse complement.
CCCGCAGCGCTTGGCGAAGTTCGTGAGGCGGCGGATTACTGCCGCTACTATGCCAGCCGCCTGCGCGCAGGCGATGTCGTCGGCAGTACGCCGCTCGGTCCGATTGTGGCCATCAGTCCTTGGAACTTCCCGCTTGCCATCTTTGTCGGGCAGGTTGCGGCGGCACTGGCGGCAGGCAATCCGGTCATCGCCAAGCCAGCTGAGCAAACGCCGTTGATTGCGGACCGAGCTGTGGCCCTGTTCCACGACGCCGGTGTGCCGCCCCCTGTGCTCCAGTGTCTGCCCGGGGAGGGCGATGTCGGGGCCACCCTGGTGGCGGACGAGCGCGTCCAGGGCGTGCTATTCACTGGCTCGACCACAGTGGCGGGAGCGATCCACCGACAGCTGGAAGGGCGGGGCTCCGTGCGCCTGGTGGCCGAGACGGGGGGCATCAACGCCATGATCGTCGACTCCACGGCCTTGCCTGAACAAGTGGTTGGTGACGTACTGGCGTCCGCGTTCGATTCCGCCGGCCAGCGCTGTTCGGCCCTGCGCTTGCTGTGCATCCAGGACGAAATTGCTGATCGGGTGCTGAGCTTGCTTGATGGTGCCATGGCAGAGCTGCGGGTCGGACTGCCCGAAGATTTTTCCACCGATGTGGGGCCGGTGATTGACCTTTCCGCGCGTCTCCGGATCGATGCCTATGTAGACGCAATGCGTGCCGATCACCGGCGGGTATTGACTCGCAGTCTCCCCGATGAGTGCAGCCAGGGGAGCTTTGTCGCGCCCACCCTTATCGAGATTCCGTCGCCGGAGGATTTGTGCCAGGAGGTTTTCGGGCCGGTGCTGCATGTCGTTCGTTATGCAAGCACAGCTCTGGACACGATTCTGGATGCCATCTCCGCCCAGGGTTACGGTTTGACGTTGGGTATTCAGTCGCGGATCGATGATTTCGTCCATCACGTCATCGGGCGTATGAAGGTGGGCAATATCTACGTCAATCGGAGCATGGTGGGCGCAGTGGTGGGCGTGCAGCCTTTTGGGGGAGAGGGGCTTTCGGGAACCGGGCCCAAGGCTGGCGGGCCGCTTCTCCTCAAGCGGCTCGTGCGCGGCGCACCGGCTCCCCTTGCAGATCTGCCCCGTCCGCCGCGCCCCCTTCTTACCCTCCTTGCCTCGTGGATTGGCGATGGCGGAGCAGGACTGGATGCCGCCTCCCGAGCGCGTCTGCTTGAAGCCATCGAAGTCTATCGCGCTACCTCCCTGGCGGGTCTGGTCGTGCCACTCACTGGTCCGACCGGCGAGAGTAATACGCTGAGCTTCCATGCCCGAGGGGTGGTCCTGGGGGTGGCGAATTCGCCGCCGGGCTGGTTGCTCCAGCTCGCTGCCGTGGTGGCGACCGGCAATCGCCTGTTGCTTCTGGCCGGGGACGGGGTCGAGGCTTGGGTGCGCGCTTTGCCGCAAGCCCTTCAGGCCGAGGTGGACGTGAATCCTCATGCCTTGGCCCAGCCTTGCGCTGTTGTCCTGCTGGACGGTGCGGTTGCCTCATCCTGGCGGGGCGTGCTTGCTCATCGACAAGGGCCCATACTGCCCTGCCTGGAGCCCGATCCGGTATATCCACTTGAGAGTCTGATCGTTGAGCGCTGTGTCAGCGTCAATGTGACTGCAACGGGCGGAAATACCAGCTTGCTGCAATTGGATGAGGACTGACCGGTGTCCTGGTCTGAGTGATGCCCTTCATCGGTTGCTGATGGGCGAGGGCCCGATAAGGCCGAGTCTGCATGGTAGCTGGACGCGATAGCGACGGCCCGGCTGTTAGAATCAAGTGGTGCTGCGCCTTCCGTCTCTTCTTCGCCTGCTGTGCGTCTGTCTGGCCTTGACCGGCGGTGTGTCAGCCCGTGCGGCGGGGGCTGCCGTTGTACTTCAGGTACCCGACGCTTTGCGCCCCTTGCTTGAGAAGCATCTCGACTTCCTGGACCTCGAACCGGATCAACGATTCGATGCCAATGCCCAGGTGGCCTTGATGCGGCGCGCGCGCAAGGAAATAAGCGAAATGCTCGCCACCGAGGGCTACTTTTCACCGACCATCGAACGGCAGGATCTTGAAGAAGGGCGATTCGCGGTTGTCGTGAATCCGGGTGTTCGCACTAACATCTCGTCCGTCGACCTGCGCTTCACCGGGGATCTCGCCAGGGAGGACGGCGACCGGCCTGCCCGTCTGGCCGCATTGCGGTCTTCGTGGGGGCTTCGCGTTGGCCAACCCTTCCGGCAGGCCGACTGGGATGCCGCCAAACAGCGCCTGCTTGATGCGCTCTCCACTCGTGAATACGCTGCCGCGAATATTGTGGATAGCCAGGCGGTGATCAATCCCGAGACGGCCAGCGCAGAGCTCAAGGTCGAGGTGGATAGCGGCCCAGTGTTTCGCTTCGGTCCTTTGCAGGTAAGCGGGCTCTCCGACTACGAGGTCAGCCTTGTCGAGCGCTACCGCCCGCCCGAGGTGGGCGAGCTCTACAGCCAGGAGCGGCTTCTGCGCTTCCTGACGGCGCTACAGAACACCAGTTATTTCGCCTCGGTGGTCGTCGACATTGATCGGAGTACGTCCACTCCAGAGGCCGTGCCGGTGCGCGTGACGGTCACCGAGGCCAAACCCCGACGTATCGGCTTTGGTGGCGGTATCAGCAGCAACACCGGTTATCGCGTCGAAACAAGCTATCGGGATGCCCATTTCATGGGGCGGCCCTGGACGCTGGTCAGCGGAGTTCGGCTTGAGCAGCGTAGACAGCTCGGTTATGCCGATGTCTTTCTGCCACCGTCAATGTCGGGTTATCTGGACAGTGCCGGCGTGCTTGCTGAACACACCAATATTTCGGGGCTTCAAACCCAGCGTCAGTCGATTGGCGTGGTCAGGACAATCCCCAGTGGGCGCATGGAAAACCGGTTTGCGCTCAATTATCAGCAGGAGATCCTGACGCCCGAAGGCAGCGTCCGATCGAGCCGCTCAGCGCTCACCGCAAACTGGTCCTGGACCTATCGGGCCGTGGACGACATCCTGGATCCGCGGCGTGGGCAGGTGTTCAACTTCCAGATGGGGGGCGCAGCCCGCGCGTTGTTGTCAGACCGTAATTTTGTACGTCTGTACGGACGTTATCAGCACTTCTTTCCGGTTGCGGAGCGGGATGTGGTGATTGTCCGGGCTGAGGGTGGAATAACGGTGGCGGCCGCACGTGATGGCGTGCCTCAGGATTTCCTGTTTCGGACGGGCGGTGCCCAGACTGTCAGAGGCTATGCCTATCAGAGCCTCGGGGTGACTGAGGGAAGTGCCACCGTTGGGGGGCGCTATCTGGCGGTGACCAGCGCCGAGTATGTGCATTGGTACGGAGGCAACTGGGGCGTGGCGGCCTTCGTCGATGCAGGTAATGCGAACGATGAACGGGCACTTTTCAAGATGAACCTCGGCTACGGCTTCGGCCCTCGTTGGCGGAGTCCGGCAGGGCCGATTGCCGTCGATCTGGCCTACGGGCAGAGCGACCACAGGGTTCGGCTACAGTTTGCCGTGGCTATCGCCTTCTAAAAAGCCGGTGCAAAGCGACACCTCGGCGGGCAGGGGCCGATGTGTGGAGGGACGGATTGACCGGCATCCGGCTGATTTGTGCGATGGGGCGGCCTCCGATGCTCAACCTATCGTCGGGCACACAGGTCAACGCCGCGTAGGGCTCCCTCGTTGAGTCTCCGCGGCCCGCGTCGCATGGGCGGGATTTGAGGCCGAACCCATGAGAATTGGCAAACCCGCAGGGGAAGTTTAGACTTCCCTGATATTTTTTCGCCACACAACCCGAGAGGATCACAATGAAGAAACTCGTTGCTGTTGCCGCCATCGCTGGCCTGATGGGCTCCGCCGCCGCTTTTGCCGACGCTGGCGCTGATCTGGCCAAGGCCAAGAACTGCCTGGCCTGTCACGCCGTGGACAAGAAGCTGGTCGGCCCGGCCTACAAGGACGTTGCCGCCAAGTACAAGGGCGACAAGACCGCCGAAGCCAAGCTTGCCGAGAAAGTCGTCAAGGGTGGTGTGGGTACGTGGGGCCAGGTTCCGATGCCCCCCAACCCGCAGGTCAGCGCTGCGGAAGCCAAGACCCTCGTGGCCTGGGTACTGTCGCAGAAGTGATTTGCGCCTTGCCGCACAGCCAGCCCTAGGGCTGGCTTTTTTATTTCCTGGCGCGCTGCGTCGGGGAGGTGAAGCAAGTGCTTTTGCTCCTGTTGCGAAATTGCAACGCTTCATCGTCTCCCCGCATCCAAAAAACAACGCTGTCCTTGCCTCACCCTTTGCCTCGCACCCACAATGCAGGCCAACTTCTCGTTAGAGAGGTGAAATTGGTCGGTCCCGCGCAAGCGGCGCGTGCCAGTCTTCAATCAAGAGGAGAAACATATGCAAAAGAAACTGATCGCTCTGGCCGTCGCTGGCCTGGCTTCCACCGGTGCCTTCGCCCAAGCCAACGTGACCGTTTACGGTGTCGCTGACGCTTCCTTCGACGTCGTCAAGATCTCTGGCGATGCCAACAATGAGCTGGGCAACACCACCCGTGTTTCCACCAACTCTTCCCTGATCGGTTTCAAGGGCGCTGAAGCGCTGGGCAATGGCCTGACCGCTGTGTTCCAGTTCGAAAGCGCTGTCGGTTTCGACAACGCTGGCGCACTGGGTGCCAACCGTGACAGCTACGTCGGTCTGGCCGGCGGTTTCGGTACCGTGGTTCTGGGTAACCTGACCGGCCCGACCCGCGCTCTGGGTGCTGCAGTTGATGTCAACGTCGGTGCTACCGGCATCGGCGCCAACTCCGCTCTGCTGGGCAAGCTCGGCAACAACCTGATCGGCACCACCGATGCCAGCGGCAACTACGCGGGTGGTTCCACCTGCGCCCGTTCCTCCACCTGCACGTCGATCTTCGATACCCGCTGGAAGAACGCCATTGCCTACGTGTCCCCGAGCTTCGCTGGCCTGAACGCCACCGTCGCCTACGTGGCCAACGAAAACAAGGCCCTGCACGGCCTGACCTCCGCCAACACCACCGGTTACGATGTGGGCCTGAAGTACGCCAATGGCCCGGCCATGGCTGCTGTGACCTACAACGCCGTGTCCACCGGCAATGCTGCTGACCTGAAGATCAGCGATCTGCGCGTTGGTGGTAGCTTCAACATGGGCGCCGCTTCCCTGCGTGCCGTCTTCGATCTGGCCCGTGCTGACAACTTCGGCGGCAACAAGGTTACCCAGGCCGTCTATGGTCTTGGCGCCACCTTCAACGTGACCCCGGCTTCCAAGCTGGTGGGTCAGGTTTATGTTGCACGTGACCTGAAGGTCAACGGCTCCAGCGCCGATGACACCGGTGCCAAGCTGTTTGAAGTGGGCGTCGAGCACAGCCTCTCCAAGCGCACCATGCTGAAGGCTACCTACGCCATGATCAACAACGACAAGGCTGCTGCCTACGACTTCGGCATCAACGCCGTTGGCATCAACACCGGCGCTCTGCCGGGCGGCGCCAACGCTGTTGGTGGCACCGTTCAGGGTCTGTCCCTGGGTCTGCGCCACACCTTCTAATTCAGACACTGTCTGAGTCGGAAATTGACGGGCACCTTCGGGTGCCCGTTTTTCATGGTGCGCCCAGCATGGGCGCACTCCTGCGGGTGCAAGTCCCCCCGTAAGTTGATCACAGCGAACGAAGTGAAGCGCAACTGCGCGAGGGTGACCGAGCGTGGGAAGGGAAGCGTGGAGCATAAGCTGCGAGCCGATGGACAAGAACCGGATAGAAGGCGCTGCCGAGCAGGGCGAGCGGGCATGGAACCGCGAAGCTCTTGTGATCAAGGCGAAGTGGCGTAAATCCGGCGGTTGTGCAG
>JAEUNV010000641.1 GCA_016790385.1 Zoogloea sp. | reverse complement strand
GCCGCGCATCCCCGGCCGCGACATCGCTCCCTGGCGGGCCCGTCTGTTCGCGATGATGTCGAAGAACGCCACCAGCGCCACCGACTTCTTCAAGATCCCGAACAACCGGGTGGTGGAGCTGGGAACCCAGCTGGTGATCTGAGGGAAGGCCCCTATAGGGGCTGCAGGGAAGCCGGGGCCGCCCGGCGCTCCCTTGCCGGCGGGCTCAGCGCCGGGCCGGGCGGAGTTCGGCGGGCGGGGGCAGCTCGGCCCGCTGCGCCCGGGCAGCAGGCGGCTGGGGCACCGCCTGGGGGCCGGACGGATGCACGTAGGCACAGGGCCGGTCGGCAAACACCACCCGCCCCTCCTCGACGCACTTATAGACCGCAGCCTGCGCCGCAAGGGGAAGGCTGGCGCACACAGCCATCCCCGCAAGACGCCAGGCCACCGGCGCGGCCTGCCAGCGCAGACTCTTCATTTCAGGGCCGGGTGGTGGATGCAGACGCCTTCAGATCCCACTGGGCCAGGATCTCGGCAGCCTGACAGGCCAGCTCCGGGTCGTCGAACCCCTCGCGGGAGGGCACCCGCACGAAGGTCCGCAGCGGACGGCCGTTGGCCAGCAGGACGTCGTACCACCCATCCCACTTGTGCTCGCCACGCCGCAAAAGGGCGTAGGAGTGATAGACCACCTCCGGGGAAACCTGCTGTGCCATGGAAACCTCCTGCATCGAAACCGTGCCGTCACGCCGGCAACACCCCGAATTCTAGTCAGCCGATGCGAGAGCAAGGGTGAAACACTATTGCGGAGGGCTTCCTGAAGCACATTGCAACAATCTGGCGGCCACAGTGCCGCGGAAAACCCCGCTTCAGCCGTAGCGAGGAACCGGCACAGCCCGCCGGCGGGGCACCCGGGCCATCGACCAGTGCTGCCGGGCCCATGCCCACACGGCCGCCAGCCCTGCCTCGGCGAGCCCGGGCGGAGGCTGCTGGCCGAGGAAATTCAGCGCATCCACCAGCAGCCGGGCCGGGTCACTGCCGTCGACGGCACGGGCCAGGGTCTGCTTGGAGAGTTTCTCGCCGGCCGCGTTGCTCGCCACCGGCAGGTGGGCGTAGGCCGGCGTGGGATGGCCGAGCAGGCGCTGGAGCAGGATCTGCCGGGCGGTCGAGTCGAGCAGGTCCGCCCCCCGCACGACCTCGCTGACGCCGGCCTCGGCGTCGTCCACCACCACGGCCAGCTGGTAGGCGAACAGGCCATCGGCGCGCAGCAGCACGAAATCACCCACGTCGGCGGCCACGTCCTCGTCGATCCGCCCCTGCACCGCGTCGTCGAAGCTCACCACGCCGGGCTCGACCCGCAGGCGCCAGGCCCGCGCGCTGCGCCCCGGCGGCAGGCCATCGCGGCAGGAGCCCGGGTAGCGCCGCGTGCCGTCACGGGCGAGGGCCGAATCGGCGATCTCCTTGCGCGTGCAGGCGCAGGCGAACACCTGGCCGGCGGCACGCAGCTGCTCGAAAGCCGCCCGGTAGGCGTCGGTCCGCCGGCTCTGCCAGACCACCGGGCCGTCCCACTCGAAGCCGAAATGCTCGAGGGTGCGCAGGATGCCGTCGGCGGCGCCGGGCACCGTGCGCGGCGCATCCACATCCTCGATGCGCAGCAGCCAGCGCCCTCCGGCTGCGCGGGCCGAAAGGCAGCTGCCGAGGGCCGCCACCATCGAACCGAAGTGAAGCGGCCCGCTGGGTGACGGCGCGAAGCGCCCGACCACGGGACCGGCGAGGGCGACGTCCGGCATCGGCTCTCCCCTTGTGCATGCCGCCACGCGGCGGCCAATGAAAATCGCCCGCGGCAGGCGGGCGTGTCGAATGCAGCCCGGCCGGGCGCCACCGCAAGGCGCGGCGGCCCGGCGGGAGGCGGCTTACTCCTGGGCGGCGCGCAGCACTCGACGCTGGCGCACGGCCTCGGCCAGCACGTCGAGCACGGTGAGGCTGTCTTCCCAGCCGATGCAGGCGTCGGTGATGCTCTTGCCGTACTCGAGCGGAGTGCCCGGCTTGAGGTCCTGGCGGCCTTCCTTGATGTGCGACTCGACCATCACGCCGATGATGCGCTCCTCGCCCTTGGCCATCTGCTCGGCCACGTCGCGGGCCACGTCCACCTGGCGCTTGAACTGCTTGCTGCTGTTGGCGTGGGAGAAGTCCACCATCAGGCGGGCCTGCAGGCCGGAGGCCGCGAGCTCCTTGCAGGCCGCATCGACGCTGGCCGCATCGTAGTTGGGGGCCTTGCCGCCGCGCATGATGAGGTGGCAGTCCTCGTTGCCGGTGGTGGACACGATGGCCGAGTGGCCGGCCTTGGTGACCGACAGGAAGTGGTGGGGCGACTGGGCGGCCTTGATCGCGTCGACGGCGATGCGGATGTTGCCGTCGGTGCCGTTCTTGAAGCCCACCGGGCAGGACAGCCCGGAGGCCAGCTCCCGGTGCACCTGGCTTTCGGTGGTGCGGGCACCGATGGCACCCCAGGAGATCAGGTCGGCAATGTACTGGGGGGTGATCATGTCGAGGAACTCGGTGCCGGCGGGCAGGCCCAGCTCGTTCACCTCCCACAGCAGCTTGCGGGCGATACGCAGGCCGTCGTTGATGCGGAAACTGCCATCCAGGAAGGGATCATTGATGAGGCCCTTCCAGCCCACGGTGGTGCGGGGCTTCTCGAAGTAGACACGCATCACCACCAGCAGGTCGTTCTTGAGGCGGTCGGCCTCGACCTTGAGACGGCGGGCGTATTCCATGGCCGCGTCCGTATCGTGGATGGAGCAGGGGCCGATCACCACCAGCAGGCGGTCGTCGGCGCCAAAGAGAATGCGGTGGATGGCAGTGCGCGCCTCGAAAGCCGTCTCCGCCGCCTTGGGGGTGGCGGGAAATTCCCGCAGCATGTGGATGGGCGGGGCCAGTTCCTTGATGTCCTTGATCCGGACATCGTCGATATGGACTTTCGAGGAGGCGTGCATGGTCAATCCTGTCGGCTTGCTTTTGAGTGAGTCGACGATTCTAGCCCATGCCTCCCGCCCGAGGCCATGACAGACGCCGCGGGACACACCCCGTGACCCCTAGAGCATGACCTGCGTGCCCAATTCGACCACCTGGTTGGCGGGCAGCTTGAAGTAAGTGGCGGCCCCCTCGGACTGGCGCATCATCCAGGCGAAGAGCCCGCAGCGCCACGCCGGCATCTTGCCGGGGCCGTCCACCACACTGGAGCGGGCAACGAAGTAGGTGGTGGTCATGGGTTCGAGCACCAGGCCCAAGGGCGCGGCCAGGGCCAGGGCGGCGGGCACATCGGGCTCCTCGCGGAAGCCGAAGCGGGCGTCCACGTTGTAGATGCCCTCCGCAACCCGGGTCACGCTGACCCGCTCCCGATCGTCGATGCGTGGCACCTCCTCGTTCACCACATGCAGGAACACGGTGCGCTCGTGCATGACCTTGTAGTGCTTGAGGTTGTGAAAGAGGGCGCTGGGCACCAGCGAGGGCTCGGAGGTGAGATACACGGCCGTACCAAAGACATGCGGCACGTCGGGGAGAGGGCCCTGGATGAAGCCGGCCATGGGCACGTCGATGCAACCCCGCTGTTCGGCCAGCAGGCGGCTGCCCTCCTTCCAGGTGGTGAGCATCAGAAAGATGGCGGCGGCCAGGGCCATGGGCATCCACCCCCCCTCGCCGAGCTTGGTCAGGTTCGAGCTGAAGAACAGCAGTTCGAGGCTGCCAAACAGGGCCATGGCGAGCAGCAAGCGGATGCGCCCGCGAACATCGGAGACCAGCAGGATGAAGACCGTCAGCAGGGTGGTGATGATCATCGTGCCCGAAACGGCGATGCCATAAGCCGCCGCCAGGGCCCCGGAGGAGCGGAACTCCAGCACCAGGATGATCACGGCGACGAGCATCAGCCAGTTCACGATGGGCACGTAGATCTGTCCGCGCTCGGTGTCGGAGGTGTGCAGGATGCGCAGGCGCGGCAGGTAACCCAGCCGGGTGGCCTGGAGCGTCATGGAGTAGGCACCGGTAATGGTGGCCTGCGAGGCGATCACCGTGGCCAGCGTGGCAAGCCCCACCAGGGGCAGCAGGAACCAGTCGGGCGCCAGCAGATAGAAAGGGTTCTCGATGGACACGGGCGCCCGCAGCACCAGGGCGCCCTGGCCGAAGTAATTGAGCATCAGCGACGGCCACACCAGGCCGTACCACGCCAGCCGCACCGGCCGGGGGCCGAAATGCCCCATGTCGGCGTACAGCGCCTCACCGCCGGTAAGGGCCAGAAACACCGCGGCGAGCAGGATGAAGGCCACGTGGGGCTTGTCGATGGCAAAGGATAAGGCGTAGCGCGGGTCCACCGCCCTCAGCACTTCCGGGGTCTGCACGATGCTGGCCACACCGAGGACCGCCAGCGTGACGAACCACAGCACCGTGACCGGTCCGAAGTAGCGCCCGACCTGCCCGGTGCCCTGCTTCTGGATCATGAACAGCGAGACCAGGATGCCCACGGTGATGGGCACCACGTAGTGTTCCAGGTGGGGGGTGGCCACACTCAGCCCCTCCACCGCCGAGAGCACGGAGATGGCCGGGGTGATGATGGCATCACCATAGAACAGGGCCGCCGCGAAGATGCCCGCCCCGACGGCAAGCTGCGCCCAACGAGGCGTGGGGGCATCCCGGTGGGCCCGGGCGGTCAGGGCCAGCACCCCGCCCTCGCCCTCGTTGTCGAACCGCAGCACGACCCATACGTATTTGAGGGAGACGATCACCAGCACGGCCCAGAAGAAGGCCGACAGGGTCGCCAGCACG
>JAEUNV010000618.1 GCA_016790385.1 Zoogloea sp. | reverse complement strand
TGATTGCCCGTGACAAAAGTTACACCTCCGAAAGTGACCGGGATGTCCACATCGCCGGCGCCTTTCTTGACGCTCTTCATCGGATGGGTGCCGAGGGCGAATACGCCGAGATCCATTCCGCCGATCGGGCCGGAGTCCCTGATGCAGCCATACATGATGACGCCGGACCAGCCGTTTTTGACTCCCAGCAGGGCGAGCTGATCGCCGAGCATCGCGCAGCGCATGGAGCCGCCGGCATCGACAACGAGGACCGCACCGTGTCCGGCGGTCTCAAGGGTGGATCGAACGAGGGCGTTGTCCTCGAAGACCTTCAAGGTACGGATCGGGCCCGAAAAACGGATTCTGCCGCCGTAGCTGCGGAACATCGGTGCGACCGCGCGCACTTTCCCTTCATTGGCGTCGCAGAGGTCGGTAGTCTGAAATTCCATGTTGGCTCCATTGTTGAGTTGAAGGAGGGGCAAATAAAACGGGCGGCCTAAGCCGCCCGTGGGGTATGGGATGCGCTTGGCGAAAACTATACCGCAGCTTCCGCCAACTCTTCGAACACGAGCTTGACCTTGTCGCTTTCGTCCAGATCGATGGTGACGGTGCCTCCGCTGGCCAGGCGCCCGAAGAGGAGTTCGTCGGCCAGGGCGGAACGGATAGTGTCCTGAATCAGGCGAGCCATAGGGCGGGCACCCATGAGGGGGTCGAAGCCCTTCTTCCCGAGCCATTCCTTGAGTCGTTCGGTGAAGTGCGCCTCGACTTTCTTCTCATGGAGCTGGGCTTCCAACTGCATCAGGAACTTTTCGACGACGCGAGTGATGATGTCGTGGTCGAGACCCTTGAAGGAGATGATGGCGTCAAGGCGGTTACGGAACTCGGGCGAGAAGAGGCGCTTGATGTCGGACATCTCGTCCCCCTGCTCGCGCTTTGCCGAAAAGCCGATGATGGCCTTCTGCATGGTTTCCGCGCCGGCGTTCGTGGTCATGATGATGATGGTGTTGCGGAAGTCCGCTTGGCGCCCATTGTTGTCCGTCAGGGTGCCATGGTCCATGACCTGAAGCAGGATGTTGTAGATGTCTGGATGGGCCTTTTCGATCTCGTCCAGCAGCAGCACGCAGTGCGGTTTCTTATTGACCTGCTCGGTCAGCAGCCCGCCTTGGTCGAAACCGACATAACCCGGTGGCGCACCGATAAGCCGCGACACGGCATGGCGCTCCATGTACTCCGACATGTCGAACCGGACGAGTTCGATGCCAAGGGTATAGGCGAGCTGCCGGGCAACCTCGGTCTTGCCCACGCCGGTTGGACCGCTGAACAGGAATGATCCGATCGGCTTGTGGGGGTTGCCGAGTCCCGAACGGGACATCTTGATCGCCTTGCCAAGCGCCTCAATGGCAGCATCCTGGCCAAAGACGACATTCTTCAGATCACGTTCAAGCGTTCTGAGAGCGGCTTTGTCGTCATTGGAGACACTGCGCGGCGGGATGCGAGCGATCTTCGCTACGATTTCTTCAATTTCAGTCTTGCCGATGAGCTTCTTTTGGCGCGACTTGGGCAGGATGCGCTGAGCTGCCCCAGCTTCGTCAATCACGTCGATCGCTTTGTCGGGCAGGTGTCGGTCATTGATATAGCGTGCGGACAGCTCCGCCGCGCTCGAAAGTGCCGAGGCCGAGTACTTGATACCGTGGTGCTGCTCGAAACGCGACTTCAGCCCCTTAAGGATCTCGACGGTCTCGGACACGGAGGGTTCGACCACATCCACCTTCTGGAAGCGGCGGGACAAGGCGTGATCCTTCTCGAAGATCTGGCGGAACTCGTTGTAGGTGGTTGCTCCGATGCACTTCATCTGACCCGAGGACAGAGCTGGCTTCAGGAGGTTGGACGCATCCAGCGTGCCTCCGGATGCCGCTCCGGCACCTATCAGCGTGTGGATTTCGTCAATGAACAGGATGGCGTTCGGATGGTCGGCAAGCTGCTTGAGGACGGCCTTGAGGCGCTGTTCGAAATCGCCCCGGTACTTGGTCCCGGCGAGCAATGCTCCCATGTCCAAGGCGTATACCTGGGCGTCCGCAAGGATTTCGGGAACACGCCCTTCCACGATGCGTCGGGCCAAGCCTTCGGCAATTGCGGTTTTGCCTACTCCGGCCTCGCCAACCAGCAGGGGGTTGTTCTTGCGACGCCGGCACAGGGTCTGGATGACGCGCTCGACTTCCTTTTCGCGGCCGATGAGGGGGTCGATCTTGCCGAGAAGGGCTTGCTGGTTGAGATTTTGGGTGTAATTGTCGAGCGCACCACCAGCGGAATTGCCTTCCTGCTCCTGCTCGCCCTGCTCGGACTCACCGGCCGGCCGGCCGGCCGAGGGATTCGACCCTTGCTGGGGCGTCTTGGTGATGCCATGGGAAATGAAATTCACCACGTCCAGGCGGGAGATGTTCTGCCGCTGGAGGAAGTAGACCGCGTGAGAGTCCTTTTCACCGAAAATCGCGACAAGCACATTCGCGCCGGTAACCTCCTTCTTACCCGAGGACTGGACATGCAGGATCGCTCGCTGGATGACCCGCTGGAATCCCAGCGTGGGCTGCGTATCGATATCCTCCGTACCTTCCACCTTGGGCGTGTGCTCGTTCACGAAATTGGTGAGCTCCTTGCGCAGCTCATCGGTCTTGGCTGCGCAGGCACGCAAAACTTCCGCTGCTGAGGGGTTATCGAGGAGCGCAAGCAGAAGGTGCTCCACGGTGATGAACTCGTGCCGCTTTTGCCGGGCTTCAACAAAGGCCATGTGCAGACTGACTTCAAGCTCTTGCGCGATCATTTCAGTTTTCCTCCATGACACACGCCAGGGGGTGCTGGTGTTGGCGTGCATACGCGATGACCTGCTCGACTTTGGTGGCTGCGATGTCCCGCGGAAAGACCCCGCAAACCCCAACGCCCTCTCTGTGCACTTTGAGCATGATCCGCGTTGCTTGTTCGCGGTCCTTGCCAAAGTATTTCTCTATCACGGCCACCACGAAATCCATGGGGGTGAAATCGTCGTTAAGGAGCATGACCTTGAAAAGGGGGGGCGGCTTTACCCGCGTCACCGCTGTTTCAAGTACAGACTCTTCCTGCTTTTTGATGACCATGCGACCCATTCTAAACAACCCCGATGATTGTGCAAGAGTGACTTGGCACGCTCGCCGGGGCATTCCAAATCTGTGCCCTTGCCCCGTCATGGTGCATTGCAGGCAGGACAAAAGCAGTGTCGAAATGTTGGAATTTGTTGGGAAGCGCACAAAAGGCAACATTTTTCCGCCACTTTTGTGTTGTGCTGCAACATTTGTGCCGGCTTACAAATGCGTTGACGAGGTGAATTAAGTCACGTAAAAGCAGTTTTGTGTTCGTGCCGAGTATGAGGCGACAGGGTTTGCGTCGCGTGTTCAAAGAAACGCCCTCGAAAGTCTTGCGCTTGTCTTGTCCCGATCGCACGCCGGAGGTCCGGATCGTATTACTGCAATCAAGAAGGAAATAGCA
>JAEUNV010000607.1 GCA_016790385.1 Zoogloea sp. | reverse complement strand
TGCTTCGGGTAGCATCCCTCGTCTGACCGGGCAGGGGCCCGGCGCGAATCAAGGAGAGTGACATGCTGGCAGGCAGGACGGCTTTGGTGACGGGGTCCACTTCCGGGATTGGTCTGGCGGTGGCCCGGGCGCTGGCAAAGGCCGGTGCGCGGGTCATGCTCAACGGCTCACGGACGGCGGCGGATGCGGAGGCTCTGCGGGCGGAGCTGGCGGCTTCGACCGGGGTGGAGGTGGCTTACACCCAGGCCAACCTGGCCCAGGGGGCGTCGGCCCGGGCGCTGGTCGAGGCCACCATCGCGGCTTTCGGCAGCGTGGACATCCTGGTCAATAACGCGGGCATCCAGCATGTGGCGGCGGTGGATGCCTTTCCCGACGACACCTGGGATCAGCTCATTGCCCTCAATCTGTCGTCGGTCTTTCACACCACCAAGGCGGCGCTGCCGTCCATGAAGGCGCGGGGCTGGGGGCGCATCGTCAATATTGCGTCGGCCCATGGGGTGGTGGCTTCGCCCTTCAAGGCGCCCTACACGGCGAGCAAGCACGCGGTGGTGGGTTTTTCAAAGGCGGTGGCGCTGGAAGTGGCCGAGCAGGGCATCACCTGCAATGCCCTGTGCCCGGGCTATGTGCGTACCCCCCTGGTGGAAAAGCAGGTGGCGGATCAGGCCAAGGTGCACAACCTGCCGGAAGACCGGGTGATCCGCGAGGTGATCCTGGCCGCCCAGCCCACCCGGCAGTTTGTCGAGGCCGACGAGGTGGCGGCCTTTACGCTGTTCCTGTGCTCCGATGCGGCCCGTTCGGTGACCGGCTCGGTGCAGTTGATCGATGGGGGCTGGACCGCGAGGTAGCCCCGGGAAAGGTAGGCATGGAAGAGTTCATCGGTGGCTTGTGGCACCGCTTCATCACCCGCGCGGCAACGCGCAGTCACCCCGAGGCGGTGGTGCGTCTGGCCGACATGGAGCGCAGCGCCGGGATTCTCTTCCGCGCCCTGGGGGGCGACGCTGGCCTGCGCGTGGCGCCGGCCGCCGAGGTGGAGCACGGTGCCCGCCGCAATTGGCTGGCACGCCTCGCCCACGCCGGCGAGAAGGTGGCCCAGGCCGCCCGTGATGACGAAACCCTGCGCTTGCCGGCAGAGATCGCCCTCTTCCCCGAGCGCGGCCTTAACCGCGATCTGTATCTCTGGCTGATTGCCCAGGGCGCCGCCCTGCCCGCCGGCGGGCTTTCGGCCGACACCTGGATTGCCGCCAACCAGCAGGCCAGCGCCGCCACCCTGGAAGCCTTTCCAGGTTTTGCCGCGCGCTATCGCCGGCTGGTGGCGGCGGTGCTGGCCGAGCGCCCCGACCCGGGCAGGCTGCCGGCCGACGAGGCCGCCGCCGAGCGGGCGATCCGCCGGGCCCTGGATGCGCCGGGCAGCGTCGCCGCCCTGCCCGCCGCCCGGCGCCCGCCGACACCGGTGGCCCTGTGGCTGTATCCGGCGCCGGTGGCCCTCGACCGGCGTCAGTCGGCCGCCGAC
>JAEUNV010000604.1 GCA_016790385.1 Zoogloea sp. | reverse complement strand
AGCGGTTATCCGAACAAACTCAAGGGCGAGCAGATTGACCCGCTGGCGCGCATCGTGTCCCTCGTCAACTACTACGACAACCTGTGCAATCCGGTCGACCTGTCCAAGGCGATGACCCCCCACGAGACCCTGTCCCTGATGTTCGCCCAGCGCCGTGCCAAGTTCGACACCCGCGCCCTGCAGGTGATGATCCGCTGCCTGGGGGTCTATCCCCCCGGTACGGTGGTGAAGCTTTCCAACGACGCCATCGCCCTGGTGTCCTCGGTCAATCCGAGCAAGCCCCTGCGCCCCTGGGTCACGGTCTACGACGCCAGCATTCCCAAGGACGAAGCCATCATGCTGGATCTGGAGGAAGAGCCGGACATCAACATCGCCAAGGCCCTGCGCCCGATCCAGCTCCCCGCCGAAGTGTATGAATACCTCAGCCCGCGCAAACGGGTGACTTATTACTTCGACGCGGACTCACGCAAGGGGCGCACGCAATGAACGCCACTTACCAGGACGCGCTCCTCGCCGCCGCGGAAGAGATCCTCCTTCTCGTTCACCCCGAGAGCCTGCTCATCCTCGCCGCCAATCCGGCGGCGGCACGCCTGCTCGGCCACCCGGCCGATGCCCTGGTGGGCATGTCCATCACCGACATCGAGTGCGCCCTCGCCGACCTGTTCTTCTGGGAAGAAGTACGCGCCGGAGGCGTCATCGAGGAACAGGTGATGGAGGGCCTTTACCGGCGCGCCGACGACAGCCTGCTGACCGCCAGCAAGAGCATCCGCCGCATCCCCGAAGGCATCCTCGTGCGCGCCACCGACGTCCACGCCCAGAAGCGTGCCGAGGACGAACTGGCCCAGATGACATCGCGCCTGCGTGCCACCCTGGAGGCCACGGCCGACGGCATCCTCGTCCTCGACCGTGGCGGCCAGGTGGTCAACATGAACCGCCGTCTGGCACGCCTGTGGAATCTCCCCGAAGCCCTGCTGACCCGCCACGACGATGCAGCGCTGCTCGAACATCTGATTGATGCCGTCGAGACACCCGAGGTGATGCGGCGCCTGCTCACCGGCCAGGGACTCAACGAGACCTTCGACATCCTTCCCCTGCGGGACGGCCGCATCTTTGAGCTGAGTTCCCGCCCCGCCCGCCACCACGAGGAAGTCATCGGCCGGGTGTTCTGCGTGACCGACGTGACCGAGAGGCATCACGCCGAACGCGCCCTGATCTCGGCCCGGGACGCCGCCACCGCCGCCAACCGCGCCAAGAGCGACTTCCTGGCGATGATGTCGCATGAGATCCGGACACCACTGAACGGCATCATCGGCATGGCCCAGTTGCTCGAGATGGCGCCCCACTCGGCCGAGCAGAAGGACTACATCTCCACTATCCAGAAAAGCGGTGAGGCCCTGCTCGCCATCATCAACGACATTCTCGACTACTCGAAGATCGAAGCCCGCAAGATGAACCTGGAGGAGGTGGGGTTCGACCTGCGCCAGATGGTGGTGGAAGTGGAGCGGCTGTTCCGCCCGAAGGCCCAGGAAAAGGCCCTCGAATTCAGCGTGACGGTGGCCGACAGCGCCCCCCGGGTGGTGATCGGCGATCCGACACGCCTGCGCCAGGTGCTGATCAACCTGGTGGGCAATGCCTTCAAGTTCACCGC